>JAESQU010000205.1 GCA_016764995.1 SAR324 cluster bacterium
TCGAAACAGTTTAAATTTCCCATCCGGATTGGAATTAATATTTTGCGGTTTTCCGGAAATCAAGCATTCCAAATCAATCTCTCCGCAGTTGATCGACTGCTCCCGCAGTCCAAAATAAAGTTCGTCCAGTGGAAGTGTTCCATGTTCCACCACAATTTGATCGACGGTGCGCTCGATTTTCGTGTGCGTGTATTCGTTGTAGAGCACAGCAGTTAATCCGGATCCGTTGCGGCGCACTTCCGTTAAACGATGATTGAGCGTGATTGTCACCTCATTTTCATACAAAGCTCGCAGATACGCAGGATAGTTCGTTCCGCCGACATCCGGTGCAATGATTCTTTCCGGAGTTACATATTCGAAATTTGTTTCCGGATTTAAGTTTTGCTTTGCCAAAAATTCCGCACAGGAAATTCCGGGATGTTGTCCGTTGTCATCGAACAATAAAATATTCTTTTTTGCTTTCACTGTTCCTGCAAGAATATCCCAGCTAGAAACTACCAAATCTGCGCCTTCCCGCAAAAAATCCGTATTTGGTAATCCACCAGTAGCGACTATTACAACCTCCGGATTTTCCGCTAGAACTTCCGGAACTTCCGCATAACAATTGAAACGGATTTCCACACCAAGCCTTTGCACTTCAGCGAAAAGCCAATCCACGATTCCGATTGTTTCGCGACGACGTTCAACTTTTGCCGCCAAAATGAGTTGACCTCCCGCACGTTCATTCGCTTCAAACAAAACGACCGAATGTCCACGTTCCGCACAAACACGAGCCGCTTCTAATCCGGAAGGTCCGGCGCCGATTACCACAATCTTTTTCGCACTTCCGGAAGATTTCGGCACAAGGTGCGGCATCGTTTGTTCGCGTCCGGTAGCAGCGTTGTGAGCGCAAAGTGCGTCACCGTTTTCATACAAACGATCCAGACAGTAACCCATTCCTACACAGGGCCGGATTCGTTCTTCATTTCCGGATTCAATTTTTGCCACAATGTACGGATCAGCCATGTGCGCCCGTGTCATTCCGACCATGTCCAGCAAGTTTTCACGTAATGCGTAGCGTGCCGTTGCCACTTCGTTTATGCGTGCAGCATGAAAAACTGGTAAATCAAATTCACGTTTGATCGCTCCCACAAATTCAAGCTGCGGTCCTGCAGGTGTGCCCATATTTGGAATTATGTGCGACAATCCTTCCTGTGTATCAACATGACCCTGGATGACATTGATGAAATCCAAGCCTCCAGTCTTAACCAGCATTTCGCCTATTTTAAGACCTTCTTCCAAACATAAACCGCCGTCAAGTTGTTTGTCCAATGCTTCGTCAAAAACCATGCGGATTCCAACGATGTACGCACTGCCGACCTGCTTGCGAATTTCCTCCAAAACTTCCAAAGCAAAGCGGGCTCGATTTTCCAAACTGCCGCCGTAGCGATCATTGCGGAAATTAGTTCTTGGAGACCAAAACGCATCCAGAAAATGTCCGTAAGCTTCAATTTCAACTCCGTCCAAACCACCTTGCTGACATCGTTTTGCGGCGGCGCCGTAGGCTTTTACTATTCGGCGGATGTCCGTTTCCTCAGCAATTTTCGGAAAACCCCGATGCGCTGGTTCACGCACACAGGACGGAGCCACAATCGGTAGCCAATCACCGGCGTTGGAAACGCTCCTGCGCCCCAAGTGCGTGATTTGACACATCAGAGCCGTACCGTATTTGTGAACGCCTTCCGCCATTTTTTGGAAATATGGAATGATCTTGTCATTTCCCGCATACAAATTTCCAAATACCGGAGGCGAATCTGCTGCTATCAGAGTTGAACCGCCGAACATGGTTAAGGCAATTCCCCCTTTGGCTTTTTCCTCATGATACAAACGATAGCGTTCTTTTGGCAACCCGTTTTCTGAATATGCCGGTTCATGGCTCGTACTCAGTATCCGATTTTTCAAACTCAAATGCTTGAGCTGAAACGGTTTAAGTAAAGGATCGTCAGTCTTCATTTTGCTCAATAATTTGCGTCCGGAAACGATTCTTTCCGTTGCCGGATAAAAGCTAAAAGCGCTTCATCAACTGCAGGATCCATAGCCGGCATTTCGTAATCGTTTAGCATTTTTTTCCAGATTATATTTGCACGCTGGGCGGTATCCATTTTTCCGTCGGCATCCCACTGTTCAAAACTGTTGTTGTCCGCAACACTGGAACGGAAAAACGCGGATTTGAAATTTGCCTGAGTGTGTTCACAGCCCAGGAAATGTTTGCCAGGTCCGACTTCCCGAATAGCGTCCATGGCCTGTCCGTTTTCGGAAAGGTCAACTCCTGCCAAAAAGGAGTGGATCATTCCGGCTTGGTCAATGTCCATGATGAATTTTTCGTAACCCATCGACAATCCGCCTTCGAGCCAGCCTGCGGTATGGAGCATAAAATTTACGCCGGCCAGCATTGCGTGCTGCAATGTGTTTGCTGCTTCATAAGCCGCTTGTGCATCCGGTATTTTAGCGCTGTTTAATCCGCCGCCACTTCTGAAAGGCACTCCAAGCCGCCTAGATAACGCGGCCACGATATAAAGTACAAGTTGTGGTTCAGGCGTTCCAAAAGTCGGTGCTCCGGACTGCATTGACATTGAACTTGAAAAAGTGCCAAAAATAACAGGTGCGCCCGGACGTACCAACTGTGCGAATGCCATTCCGGAAAGCGCTTCAGCATAAAGCTGAGCCGCCGTGGCTGCGACTGTAACCGGAGACATGGCTCCCGCAATACAAAAAGGTGAAACCACACATGCCTGATTGTTTCGGGCATATACTTTTAGTGCGCCAATCATAGTGGAATCCCAGACCAGTGGTGAATTCGCGTTGATCAAACTGGTGATGACAGTATTGTCCTGTACAAATTCTTCACCAAAAAGAACCTTGGCCATATCGACAGTATCCTGCGCACGTTCCGGAGCAGTCACTGAACCCATGAACGGTTTGTCACTGTAGCGCATATGGGTGTAGACCATGTCGAAATGACGTTTGTTGACGGGCAAATCTACCGGTTCGCAAATTGTTCCTCCGGAATGATGTAAGAACGGTGTAGAATATGCGAGCTTGACGAAATTCCGAAAATCTTCAATCGTCGCGTAGCGTCGGCCTTTTTCTAAATCACGTACAAAAGGCGAACCGTATGCCGGCACTAAAACCATATTCTTTCCGCCAATCCTTACACTACGTTCCGGATTGCGGGCGTGTTGCGTAAATTCCACAGGAGCGTTTTCCTGAATCAGTTTTTTGCAAAGACCTTTCGGAATCCGAACTCGTTCGCCGTTGATGTCCGCACCCGCATCTTTCCACAATTGTAATGCATCGGCATCACCTCTGAACTCAACTCCAATTTCCTGTAAAATTATATCGGCATTGTTTTCAATCAAGGCCAAACCTTCCTCATCAAGTATCTCATAAACCGGAACTTTGCGGGTTATGTACGGAACTCCCTGAGTTACAGGAACACTCTGTGCAGCCTGTCTGGCGGCCCTCCCGCCGCCTCTTTTTTTACGATTAACCATTTTAATATTTCACAATAATTTTGTGTTCTACATTGGTAAAGATTGAATACTTTCGCGTGTATTACCCAGTCCAGCAAAAGTTTGAAAAAGAATTGCTGAAAGCAAAATCACCCCTCCAATCATGGTCAGAGAAGTTGGTAATTCACGAAAAAACATCCAGGCCCAGATTGGCCCCAAGATAATTTCTATCAAACTAAGCAGCACCAATTCAGTGGCTTGAATTTTTTTCGATCCTGCAACATATAAAATCAATCCGAAGCCCAACCCAAATGTTCCAAAACCTGTGGCGACGAGTAAATCATTATGCGAGACGACAAATCCTTTGTTGAAAAACACCGCCCCAACCGTACTGATAAATACCCCGAACAACCCTGCATAAAAAACTGCGGGCAACATATTTTCACTTTTTCCCCAACGTAAGGAAACTGTAAACCCGGCAAAACCAACCGCTGTTGCAAACGCAGTCAAACTTCCAAACAGAGATTCTCCGGAAACTCCATCTTGAATCATGACAATAATTCCTAAGGAAGCCACTGACATTGCTATCCATTGAATTTTACTAATCTGCTCCTTCAACAACAACCATCCCAAAATTCCGGCAATGAAAGGTGCGGAACTCATCATAAAAAGAGTGTTTGCAATTGTCGTGTGAGTGACAGAAAAAACGAATGAAACAAAAGCAAAAGAAAGAAACAACCCTCCAACTACACTTGCGACACCAGCTTTTTTGAAGAGCGCCATGGTGTCGCGATTTTTTATTTTTATCAGTAAAAACAGAGTAGTTGCTAGAGCAAGTGAACGATAGAAAAGGAATTGCCACTCCGAAGCATTTTCCAACAAACGAATCAACGGTCCTCCGGTACTCCAGAGCACACCCGCAAACAGGATGAAGAATCGTCCCTGCGAAATTGAAGTTGTTGTGAACAAATTCTTACTTAACAAAATTTACTGAAAAACTTAGTATATTTATCTTGGTGTAATAGTTTCTTGTTTTCTGATTCAGACTTCACTATTTCTGCATACCCAATGCCAAACTGTAACATATTGAAAATACTATGTAAAAATATGCAAATCCTAAAAACAAGAACTATTAGTTCCGCTAATTCAAGCAAGGAATTTGCTAATAACAGTAATCCAAAAAAGTTTTATTCTGTAAAAAAAATAAACTATAAAAATAACCAGTAATATTAAATACATAAATGCGAATTGATTTCACTTAATTTGCAGCATAGATAGCTCACAAAAACGGAACTAAGAGTTCCGAAATTAAATTTATAAGAAGATAGAGTTCCGATTTAATGCTGATGAAAAACTATTCGCCGCCTATGAACACAGATTTATACGAGATTCCTGTCGATAATTTGCGTAAAAAACCTTAGTTGTTTCCACCTTGTGCTTGAGAAAAATGATTGCTAAAATTCCTCTCAGATTCTCTGCAAAACATTTCTAGAATTTTAGCTTAATTTGAGAGTTGCGCTGAAGAAGGAAGCAATGCTAAAAAATAGCGATGGATAAAACTAAGATCAGTGAAAATAATATTTTAGAATTGCAGTTTAAAACTGATATTGGGCTGGGAGAACGCGCTAATATTGGCGTAATTGTGCTTAGTTCGGATCAAACACTGGAACATGAATTTCGTACTCTCCTTGATTTTAATGGAGTAGCACTTTATCATGCGCGTATTCCAAATGAGATGGAAATTACTAAGTCTTCTTTGGCAAAAATGGAAGCTGACCTACCGGTTGCTGCAGCTTTACTTCCTGCGTCATTTAACTTTAGTGCGATTGGTTACGGTTGTACATCAGGTGCAACAATTATTGGAGAAGCTCGAGTTGAGAAAGCAATTCAGAGTGTACATCCTGAAACTCTGACCACAAATCCGTTGACTGCCTGTAAAGCTGCTTTGCGTGCGCTGGATCTTAAGAGGGTTGCCTTGCTTACGCCATATCATCCTGCAATTACTAAGGAAATGCAGGACAATCTGCTAGAGTCCGGCTTTGAAATTCCAGTTACCGGATCTTTTTTTGAAACCGACGATTTTATTGTCGGTAGAATTTCCTCTGAATCAATTCTTAAATCAATTGTAAAAATTGGTGCGACTGCAGAATGTGACGGTGTTTTTGTTTCTTGTACAAATTTGAGAGTAGCATCAGTCATCGAAGAAGCGGAAGCACTTTTAGGGAAACCCGTAACTTCCAGTAACCATGCACTGGCCTGGCATTTACTAAGGTTATCCGGAATTCAGGACTGTCCTGAAAACTTCGGCAGCCTTTTTCGCAAACAGTTAAGTGTTAAGGCTTAAATAATCAACACAGTAAAACAAAGTTCAAAAATGTCAAAAACAAATTACGATACAATCATCATCGGTGGAGGTTCTGCGGGTTGTGCTCTGGCCAACCGCTTGAGTGCTGATCCATCCCACAAAGTACTGGTTCTCGAAGCAGGTCGTCCGGATTATATCTGGGATATTTTCATCCACATGCCTGCCGGTTTAACATTTCCAATCGGTAACAAATACTACGACTGGTGTTACGAATCAGAACCGGAACCATTCATGAACAACCGACGCATCTTTCATGCACGGGGCAAAGTTCTTGGTGGATCAAGCAGTATTAACGGCATGATTTTTCAGCGCGGAAATCCAATGGATTATGAACGTTGGGCCGCAGATTCAGGCATGGAAAACTGGGATTACGCACACTGTTTGCCCTATTTCAAACGCATGGAAAATTGTTTGGCTGGCGGAGATGATTTCCGCGGTGCAGACGGCCCCTTGATCATGGAAAGAGGACCTTGCGAAAATCCGTTATTCAGCGCGTTTTTTGAAGCAGTACAGGAAGCAGGTTATCCCTTGACTGAGGATGTAAATGGATTCAAACAGGAAGGTTTTTCGCGCTTTGACCGCAATCTCCATCGTGGTCGGAGAATGAGTTCGGCAAGGGCATATTTGCATCCGGTCAAAAAGCGTCAGAATCTCACCGTTCACTGCCGTACACTGACCACCAAAATACTATTTGAAGCCAAAAACCCCGGGGGGACACCTCATGCTGTTGGAGTAGAATTTTCCAAAAGTCGGGGTCGTTCCGAAAAAGTGTATGCCGGCGAAATCATTTGCTGCGGAGGCGCAATCAACTCTCCGCAACTTTTACAACTTTCCGGAATTGGTAATGCTGAGGAATTGGAAAAACTCGGAATTGATGTTGTGCATGACTTGCCTGGAGTGGGGGAAAATATGCAGGATCATTTGGAAGTCTATATCCAATATGCTTGCAAAAAACCGGTTTCCATGGCGCCCGCCTTGAAATGGTACAACAAACCCTGGATCGGTTATCAATGGCTTTTTCACCGTAAAGGTCCGGCCGCCACTAATCATTTTGAAGCAGGAGGTTTTATCCGCAGCAATGAGCAGGAAAAATATCCAAACATCATGTTTCACTTTTTGCCACTGGCTATTCGTTACGATGGTTCTTCTCCTGGTTCAGGACACGGTTACCAGGTACATGTCGGACCAATGTATTCCGATGCGCAAGGTTCCGTAAAAATACAGTCCACCGATCCGAGAGTTTATCCTAAACTGCGCTTCAATTATTTGTCCACAGAACAGGACCGCCGTGAGTGGGGAGAAGCTGTCCGTTGTGCTCGTAATATCCTGAATCAACCAGCCTTTGATCAATACAATGCCGGTGAACTATCACCAGGTCCTGAAGTTGAAAGCGACGAAGAAGTTTTGAAATGGGTGGCCAAAGATGGCGAAACCGCGCTGCATCCTTCCTGTACTTGTAAAATGGGGACGGATAGCATGTCCGTGGTTGATCCGGAAAGTATGAAGGTTCATGGAGTCGAAAACTTGAGTGTGGTTGATGCTTCCGTAATGCCTTACATCACCAACGGAAATATCTATGCGCCGGTGATGATGCTGGCCGAAAAAGCGGCAGATTTGATTTTGGGTAATTCTCCGCTTCCTCCGGAAGATGTTAAATTTTACCGCACAGACCGGGACTAAGATTCAACATTCCATTTTTGTCCAGATGATATTGGAACCAATGTCAAATATGTACGGTAGGTTGACATTTAGTTTGGATACTAGTTGATTCTTTTTGTTGAAATTACTTTTCAGTAATCCTGATTAGCCGGTGATTATCAACTTATCAGGGCAAATTGCCTGAAAAAACTTTATGTGGGGCAACATGCCTGATAAACCGGATAATATCTGATTAAACGGGCATTATGCCTTATATAATAAGTTAGGCGAGCAAAAGAATAGACATGGTGTCATTAGAGCAAGTATTGGAAGAAGCACAAAAGAATGATCGTGTTTGTCCGCAACCAAAAAAGTGGAATAAACTTTATGAAATGCTTCCGAATAGAAAAAGAAAAGGTAACGGCTGGAAACCCGCATTGCCATTGATCCTTGCTGCATGGTGGGACACACCTACAATGCTAAAAACACTTCGGCTGCGTGAGCATATTGAATGGGCATCTGAACATAATTGTCTAGACGCTATCTATGAATTCATGAAAAACCTAAAGGAAGAAGAATGGTTTCACATCGGCGAGTAATATCGCCTAACAAGGCAAATTCACTCGGACGTCAAAAAGCGGCGCTCCTCGTTCCTCGTCGCTCTGCTTTTTGCCGCCGGTGATTTGAGACGTTATGCATTAAATGGAGAATGTAACAATGATCATTGACCATATAGGAATTGCTATATCCGACTACGATCAAAGCAAGGAGTTTTATACTAAGGTTCTAGCACCCCTGGACATTAAGTTAGTGGCGGAAGATCAAGGGTGGGCTGGCTTTGGTAAAAATGGAAAACCAGATTTCTGGTTTGGTACCGATAAGAAAACTCAATCTCCCATGCACATCGCATTTATTGCAGAAAGTAGAGAAAAGGTAAATCAGTTTTATGAGGCAGCTATTGCGGCTGGGGCAAAAGACAATGGGAAACCTGGAATTAGAGCGATATATCATTCAGATTATTATGGTGCATTTGTTATTGACCCGGATGGTCACAACATCGAAGCCGTTTGTCATCGAGAGGAAAATGCATAACAAGCTGTTCAACCGGATTGTCAAACCGCTACGCGCTTTGTCAACCGGTTAACGCGACGTTATGTAAAAGAAAAAAAGAAAATCAAAAATGTCTAACGGCGTACAACCCCCAGAAAAACTATTAAGATTGTAAATATAGCTGTTCTTGAACAGAAAGGTAGAAGAGCTATTTGACAATACAATCCAGTATTCTTAAGTAAACATTATGCCGAAAAGTAAGAAAAACTTTAAAAGTCCCCCAAAAAGGTATCAGCCCAGAGGTCTTTCTATTCTCTATGAAGATCATGATATTCTGGTTGTAGATAAAATGAGTGGCCTTTTAACAGTGAGTACTGAGAAAGTCAGAGAAAATACAGCTTATTATCTATTAAATACGTACGTCAGAAAAGGGAATCAGAAATCGAGAAACAGGGTATTTATCGTGCACCGTTTGGATAGAGATACTTCGGGTATTATTATTTTTGCTAAAAATGAAAATGCCAAACGTTGTCTTCAGGACGAATGGCATGGATTTAAAAAAAAGTACTATGCCGTAGTTCATGGAACGTTATCGAAGAAGGAAGGAGTAATCACTTCATATCTTGCAGAAAATCGTGCTCATAAAATGTATTCTGTTGATGATCCTGAAAAAGGTAAGCTTGCTAAGACCGGGTATAAAGTTCTGCGAACATCAAAAAAGTATAGTCTGCTTGAAATAGATCTGCTTACAGGTAAGAAAAATCAGATTCGGGTCCATTTTTCGGAAAAAGGTTTTCCTGTTGCTGGAGATAAAATTTATGGGGAAAAGGACAAAGGCATTAAGAGACTTACACTTCATGCGGCCTCTCTAACCATATTACATCCCGATACAAAAGAAAAAATGACCTTTGAGACAACGGTTCCTGCTTATTTTAAATCACTTGTAAATAGTTAACAACGACTGTTTATTTATACTATATAAATAATTCTCTTGAAATATGTAGATGTCATAACAAATGTATCAACCGGAATTTCTCCGGCGCAAGCGCCTCCAAAATCCGGTTATACAAGCGTTAGCCTTAACAGAAAGTCACGTACTCGTTGACAAATTGTATTAAATTTTATACATTAAATGTATGGGCGATGATAAACCAATTTACTGGATAGGTTCTAGCTACAAAGATCTTCTCAATTTTCCCGCAGAAGCAAAGCAAGACGCAGGTTATCAGCTACATCGTATCCAAAATGGTTTAAATCCAGAAGATTGGAAGCCATTTCAGGCAATAGGCGCAGGAGTCAAGGAAATTCGAATAAGTGATAGCGGCAATGCCTATAGAATTATGTATATAGCAAAATTTGCAGAAAAAATATATGTACTCCACTCATTTCAGAAAAAGACGTAAAAAACACGCTCTAAAGATATTGAGATAGCAAAAACCAGATATAACGCCATTATTAAAGAGGTGCAATCATGAACAATACAGATACATCCATTACTCATGTCACCTCAAGTGATAGTAATATTTTCGAAGAACTGGGGTTTTCTGAGCAAGAGGCAACAAAATTAAAAATTAAAGCACAGTTAATGTGCTCTATCAGTGAGTGGATAAAAGATAAAGAACTAAAGCAAGAAGATGCCTCTCATGTTCTTCAAATTACACGCCCTAGAGTTTCAGATGTAATGCGTGGTAAATCATCAAAATTCACGATTGATGCTTTGATTGATATGCTTGAAAGAACAGGAAAGCATGTTACTTTGCAGGTGAGTTGAAGCACAAGTTCCGAAGACTTATATTCTGATGGTTTGCCTTTCGTCCAGCTCAATTGCATTGCATGAAAGTCCATCCAACTGACAACTGGCGCACCAGAACTTTTTTGACAGAAGCACCAACGGAAATATCTATGCACCGGTGATGATGCTGGCCGAAAAAGCGGCAGATTTGATTTTGGGTAATTCTCCGCTTCCTCCGGAAAACACTGAGTTTTATCGCACAGATCAGGGTTAATGGTTTTGCTTAAGCCACCTTATTTTATCGAATTTAATTTTTTTAATTTAATTCTGAATCAACAAAAATAAACTAAAATGTAATCTTTTCTTTCAATTAATGTCAACAAGTTTTACCTGGATTCAGCGATGAACTGCTTGATCCATAGTATCAGAGACCCATTGATTTAAACTTTTTCCTTCGGCCATTGCCACTTCCGCAATTTCTGCATGTAAATTTGAAGGGACTCGCACATTAAATTTTCCCGAATAAATTTTTTGAGGAGCAACACCATCTTCCTTACACATTTCAAGGAATACTTTTAGTGAGATGGAAGCTTCTTTTTTTAGATTATTAATATCATTGGCATAAAAGTCCGCACTTCCATTTAGACCCACAAACTCACCTCGAAACATTTCGATTTCCGGATCAAATTGAATTACAGCACGATAGCCGTCAATTTTCAAAATATTCATCATGGCGTTACTCCATTTTGTCTTAACCATTCACGGATGCTTGCTACCGCACCTTTATCAGTATTTGGGGAAGGATGCGGCCGATGGAAAACCCTACGTTCATTAAACTATCTTACACCAATCCGAGAGCCTTCTCGTTCACTTATTTCAGCATCCAACTCGACAAACAATGCCTCAATGTCATGCCATTTGATATTGCCGCTGACCGGACGAGAATAAATTGTTTCAAGTGTTTTTCTGTGTTTACGTTTCATTAGCTCAAATGGTACTATATATAAGTACCAATTACAAGTTGTATTGTTTGATTAATATTCAGGGTTACCAAAATCAATTCCAATTCGTTTTGAAACTTTTTTCATTTTATCCTTCAAATACGGTGATTGGTCTTTTCCTCATTTTCCCGCAGCAGGCTGTGGTTCCGGAAGAGAGGGTTGCCACGGCTGTTCCCGAATGGGCAGGTGAACCACAGCGGCGATCAGTCCGAGCGCGATGGCGGCCAGCCAGACTGTGGTGTAGGAGCCAGTTGAGTCATAGACGCGACCACCCAACCAGATTCCCAAAAATGCCCCAAGTTGGTGGCTGAAGAAGACAATTGCCCAGAGCGTGGTGAGGTATCGTGTTCCAAAGACTTGCGCGACAATCCCGCTGGTGAGCGGAACCGTTGCCAACCAAAGGAAGCCGATGGCGGCTCCAAAAGCGATGGCCGTGAAATCACTGAGAGGAATTACTAGAAACAAACTAAACACCACGGTCCGCAACGCATAGAGCAAACTGAGCAGATATTTCTTGCTCAGTGAATCCCCCAAACGGCCAAAGATTAGGGAACCAAAGATGTTGAAAAGCCCAATCATCGCCAATGCCCATGAAGCGGCGCTTGGAGAAACTCCCTCTCCCTGCAAATAAGCGGGCAGGTGGGTAGCGATGAAGGCAACATGAAATCCGCAGACGAAGAATCCTAGATTAAGTAACAGGTATCCGGAGTGAGTTCTGGCTCCATTGAGTGTTTTTTCCAAGCTCAATTCCGGCTCAGATTTCGATTGAGAATTATTTTCCTCAGAGGAAGTCTTTCCCGGAAGGCCGAGGGCCAGCAGTGAGATTGCCAGAACTGCCAATCCTGCAGTCTCTAACGCTCCATTCCAACCGTATCTCTCTATCAAGAATTGGAGTAGCGGGATCATGGTGAACATACCGATTGAAGAGGCCACCGTTACTATCCCAAAGGCCGTACTGCGACGCTCAGCTGGAGCTACCTTTCCTACTGCTCCCAGCACCACGATCATCCCGGAAAGACCGATCCCGACTCCCACAATCCCACCGAGGTTCGCATAGAGTTCCCAAGCGGTTTCGCTTTGGGAGGCCAGCCACAACCCCCCACCATATACCACACCACCCAACAAGGCCACCCTCCGGAACCCCATCAAGTCTGCCGCTACACCGAAAAGAGGCAAGGCGAGGATCAGATTCTGCCATGCGATTGCGAGGCTGAAAGTTTCACGATCCATCCCCAAAGTGGATGTAATTGGTTCAAGAAACAAACCCATCCCCTGACGGATACCGATGCTCATGAATATCATCAGTGAGCCACAGCCAAGGACGAGCAGAAACCGATTTTTTTGTGTCATTTAAACCTCTAAGAAGTTATTGGTTTATCAATAGGTGAACATGGAACCGTCGTGTCCTTCGTCAATCGCGCTTTTTGCCACAAGAAAGGCGAGTGCCGCGCGTGTGGGATGTTCCGGACAGTGAGTAACATGAACGAGTATCTTTGACATTGTATTCTCCTGAATCTGTGGTTATGATTAAAAGGAGTAGCGATGACCGGTTATTCTAAATTAAGTTCACTTTGTGTACTATATAAGCAAAAAATTGTAAAGAAAATGAACAAAGATTGGCCTTCAGCATTAAAAACAACTAGTGCTTATCTGCATTATCTTTTCAGACGTTTTAAAGAAGATCGGATACTCGTTCATTCCGGATATCTTTCATACGTCACTCTGCTTTCGATGGTACCGTTACTTGCGGTTATTTTCTCGGCCTTTTCGCTGTTTCCGGTTTTTGAGGAATGGCGCGGTGAAGTGGAGGCATTTATTTTCAATAATTTTGTGCCTACTCTGGGAGAAGTGATTCAAGGGCACTTAGTAAAATTTGTGGAAAATACCAGCAAGATGACTCCGGTTGGTCTGGTCGTCCTTATTCTGGCAGCACTGTTGCTGATTTCTTCGATAGATCACACATTGAACCATATCTGGCGTGTACAAAAAAACCGTCGGCTGGTAGTCTCCTTTTCAATCTACTGGGTTGTGCTGACGCTTGGTCCTGTACTAATCGGAACAAGCCTCGTCACATCCTCATATCTGCTTTCTTTAACCGGTTTTGAAGAAAACGAATTGCTTGCCGTCAAAAAGCTGTTTTTAGCGACCTTACCGTATTTGGCGTCATTCTTGAGTTTTCTGCTGCTGTATCTGCTGGTACCAAACACTCGTGTTCATTTCAGGAGTGCCCTGAGTGGAGCTTTGATTGCGGCAATTCTGTTTGAGCTGTCGAAATATGCCTTTGCCTTTTACTTCACCCATTTTCCAGTTTATCAGGCCATTTACGGAGTACTTGCCATCATACCGCTGCTTTTCATTTGGGTCTTTGTTTCCTGGGTAGTAATCCTTGTAGGTGCACAAGTCGCAGCAAGTTTAGATGTTTTTCTGGCGAACCAAAAAAAAGTCGTCAATCTGGAACCAGATTCTACGCACGAATAATACGTCGAAATAATTCGATCAAAGTAACAAAGCTGAAATAAGAATTAAAGAGATAATAATCTCTGATTACTCGTTGCCGGCAATTTCAATATAACGCGTTTCCAGTTCGACTTGACGTGCAACTGCAGCCGGATCAAGATCGATCTCAGCCGGAATGTCCTCTAAAAAATGCTTGAAATTATCCCTGCCTCGCACAAGCATTGCGGAGTCAATGTCATGTTTCGTTTGGCTCACATGAGGTGCAAGGTACTGTGCATTCAGGCCGATGCGCCGGTCTTTACTGTTATTTGGCATCGAGGAATGCAAAGTCCAACCGTGGTGAAAAGAAGCTTCACCCGGCTCAAGCGTACACATCACGGCTTTGTCTTCATCCACATCCGGAACAGTTTGACCCTGGAAAAGCACATTGGTCTGGTCCTCGGTAAAGTCATGTTTCCGGTGGCCGTTTAGGTAGCTTCCTGGGATCATGCGCATACAGCCACTTTCAGCAGTGGTAGGTGAAAGAGCCAACCACATGGAGACTTGATCGTCATGGCTCAAGCCCCAATAAGTTAAATCCTGATGCCAACTGACGTGAGATAGAGCTCCAACTTCCTTCACGATGTAAGTGACGTTGTAAAGCAGGATGTCAGGTCCAATGAGTTCCTCGATGATATCCAAGACCACGGGCAGTGTTGCCAATTGTAGCGGAGACCGCAAAATGGTGTGTACCTTGGATTTGTAATGCAATGGTCCAAACTCGGATTCTGCGATTTCCATTGCCTGGCGATGTCCTGCCGCCTCCGAATGGTTTATAATATCAACACCTGAGACAAAGCCATCCCTTTGATAGGACTGCTTTAAACCTTGCATGTCAGTGCTAATCATTTGATCAACTCGTTATGTCTATTTTAACCAGGCATCTTCATCAATTCTGACACTTCAAGTGACCCGCCAATTTCAAGAAAGGGGCAAGCCTTTGCAATCGAAAGTGCCGCATCCATAGAATCAGCTTCAATTATAGTGTAACCGGACATTGTAGCTGTGCCTCCGGAGCTAACAGTACCATCGGAATTTACTGTACTTGTACTCTTAATAGGATTCATTGGGCTAACCGCTGAATCACCTAATGAAGCGATCCACTCCATATATTTCGACATATGCTGCTTACCTTCTTCCGGTGAGGATGGCTGATCTCCGCCTAAATAAAATATAACGTATTGTGACATTGGCATTTTCCTTTGTTGAAATATAAAATTTAAAGCATGACAAAGCAATATATCACTCTGCCCAACAGAATATCAAGATTTCATTTATGATGGATTTCGATTACAGGAGTTTGTCAGCTATTGGCATAGTTCGAGACCTCTATGAGATTTTCATCTGGATCTCTGAAGTATGCAGAAACAATTTTACCTTTAGCACCGGTTCGACTTACGGGCCCTGCTATCAATGGCACACCACAATCCGCAAGGTGAGCTATTGCTTGTTCAATGGGTGTTTTGATAATAAAGCACAAATCAGCTGATCACCTTCCCTATTTTCTCAAATCA
>JAESQU010000206.1 GCA_016764995.1 SAR324 cluster bacterium
CATTTTCCTTTGTTGAAATTTAAAATTTAAAGCATGACAAAGCAATATATCACTCTGCCCAACAGAATATCAAGATTTCATTTATGATGGATTTCAATTACAGGAGTTTGTCAGCTATTGGTATAGTTCGATACCTCTATAAGATTTCCATCTGGATCTCTGAAGTATGCCGAAACAATTTTACCTTTCGCACCGGTTCGACTTACCGGCCCCTCTATCAATGGCACGCCGCAATCCGCAAGGTGAGCTATTGCTTGTTCAATGGGTGTTTTGATAATAAAGCACAAATCAGCTGATCACCTTCCCTATTTTCTCAAATCATTCTGCTTTCTCTTGGCCCATGTCAAGGTACCGCGTAATTCGCAGCTTCAGGTAAGTCAGCTTGAGCGCCAAGTTAAAAGGGAATGTTCCGGTGTTAGTTGAGTTTAGCATAACTACGCTAGATTAAGCTGCCAGGATAGGCCTAAGCAATCTGTTAGCCAAGCAAATTTTGTGCTGAATCCGTAGTTATCAAGCGGCATTAAAACTTCACCGTTTGTAGAAAGTGCTGAAAAAATATGCTCTAAATCTGCTAAAGAATCGCAATCTACGAAAATGGAACCCGATGGAGTGAAAGTGAAATCATGCTTTATCGGTGTATCAATGCAAATGAACTCACGACCAGCGATTGTAAAGTTGCCTTGCTGCAACTTGCCTTTGCTGTCTCCCGCTTCATAACAGTTATACTCAATTACCCTTGATTTTGGAAAAAGGCTGACATAAAAGTTCATGGCTTCTTCAGCTGCGCCATCAAACATCAAGTGAGTACGGATTTTCATAGTTGTCAGGAGAGACTTCCTCTGGTTCAATAACGTCCAACGAACGAGCGCGAAGTAATGACCTCGAAGTTGCCGCCTTTGTTTTTAAAAAATTTACTTTTATGATTCATGCAATGGAATACCAGCTGAAGGCTCAGTGGTATCGGAGCCCATCCTAAAGCGATGGCCGTCCAGGTCTTCTACATTCATTTCACGCATCCCCCACGGGAAATTTGTTGGAGGCTGAAGAACTTTTGCGCCGCTTGCCTTATATTCTTCATAAAGGTCATCTACATTATTGATGAAAATGGACATCCACATTCCCGATTGACCTTGTGCATCCTCACATAAAAATATTGCAACGCCATCTCTTGACACAGATGCAAATGAAACAGGTTCTCCCCAGTCCCAGTCCTTTTTAAACCCCAGAACATGCTGATAATATTTCAAACTTTCTGCGATGTTTTTAACATTTAGAACAGGGATAATGTAATCGAATTTATTTTCCTTAATTATATCATTCATATTGATGCTTCATACTCAAACATTTTTGATAACATTAAGCTCTCAAACATTCACGCTTTTCTAATTTTATGATGGTAAGGATTAAAATTTCATGCATTAAAATAATCTTAATGACAGACAACTTAGTCCACCATCGAGCTTTCGAAATTCAGATACTTCAACTTCAATTGTCGAGTAACCTGCACTAGCAATGGTTACTCGTGCTTTTGGGTAACCCTTAGGTATCAATACTCTGTCATTCACCCAGACACAATTGGCAGCATAACTCTCATCATCATCTATTTTCAGTATGTTGAAATTTTGAAACTCTTCTTTCGTCAATAATTCACCAGTTGCCACTAAATTGTTTTGTTCTAAATATGCTACTCCCGTCTTCAAATGTAGCATCTTATCCAACTTCACAAGAGTCCCACTCATGCCATATTTTTCTAGATATTCAATGACTTGTCCGGCACCGCTTTCATTAGTTCTCGCTGATATGCCGATATAAAAATGTGACCCAACCATCATAATGTCGCCCGCTTCAACTATTCCTGGCTCTCGGACTTTTTCAATGTTTGTGTAATAGTCTGACAACTCATTTTTGATTTCAACGGTCTCTCCACTTCGTGATGGTGTTCCGAGTTTAGTAATGATTGCACACTCTTTCGTTAATAATGCAACATCTTCAACAAATGTTGAATCGGGATATTGTTCGTTTTTCTCTAAAATTGAAACTTTTAATCCGCATTCTTCCAATACTTTTATGTATTCTGCATGTTGAACAAGTGCTTTTTCATAATTTGGAAGACCCAATTTTGCGGTTGTCAAGCCACTCAACATACTTTCACCTGGTGTTCTTACGATTGCTCTTTTAAACATGTTTTTTATTTGCTTATTTTGATGGCTTCGTAAATAGTTGTCATTCCCGCGAAAGCGGGAATCCAGGAACTTGTAAGTGTCTGAAATAATGGATTCCAGCTTTCGCGGGAATGAAAAAAAAGTATACCATTTAGACTTTTTAGTGTTTTATCAATTTTATTATTATGAAGAGTTTAAACACATATTGTTTTCGCTACTACCTTGCTAGCAACAGACAGTTCCTTCGTAAGCCTCTCTTCTACAACCAAACTCTTGCCAATGCTGTGTTCGAAGGCGTCAAGATTATAATGATATGCTATTTATTTGCCGCTGGTTGATCGGAGTCGAAACCAATTTCACACCAGAAAGCGCACCTTCGACTCCGCTCAGGGAACGCTTTATCGAAACATTATAAGATGGACGATGTACTAGTAGTCACTTGCAAGAGCTTGACGGCATGTTTAGCGAGTTGCCTTAATGAACCTGTACAATAAAACATCTTCCACATTTTGACGAGAGTCAATGACTGCAAGAATATAGACATCCATTTTGGATACTCTGTAAATGATTCTCCATGGCTTGACTATAATCTCACGGTATTGTAACAGTCCATTTTCCAGTAATTCTGGAACAATACGACCTCTATCAGGTTGATAATAAAGATTATCAGTTTTTTCTTTTATTTTTTTGAGAACCTGCAAAGCATTGCTTTTACTATCCGCAGCAATGTATTCAACAATCATCGTCAAGTCACTTTCTGCAATTTCTGCCCAAAGTACAGAATATGGCTCACTCATAGGGTCTTATTATTCAGTAAAGTTTCGATATTTTGAAAAACATCTTTTTGTGGTTTCACTTTAGTATGCTTGATGTCTTCTTCACCCTGTGAAATGAGCTTTAATAATCCGATAGTATTACGCATATTTTCAAAACTTTTAGGATCTTGTAATACAGCTCTTGGCTCCCCATTTTGTGTGATAATTACTGGCCGATGGGTTTCATTTACTTGAATCAATAAATCTGCCGCTTTGGATTTAAGATAAGTCACTGATTTAATATCAGTTGATATGTTCATTGTTTCCTTTCAAGCTGATTCCTTAATTGGTTTCGTATGTGTATTTTTGAACGGTCTTATTATCGTATCAAATAAAGACCGAGTGTCAAGCGTGTTTTTATTAGTTTACAAAGAAAATGAACCAAATTACGAAGAACCATATCAGTAATAATCAGCCAAAAAGCCTCCAGCAATTAATTTCAAGCGCACCTAAAATCAAACGTCCCGCAAGCGTAAATTCTGCGGATCGTAGGCTGCATCTTTGAGGACGGTTGCGAAATGTTTTTGGCCGAGGAGTCGAATTTCAAATTTAGTTCCGGGTTCGGCATATTGGGGCTTAACGTAGGCGAAAGCCAAGCTTTGCTTGACGCTGTGTCCGTATGCTCCGCTGGTGGTTACGCCAATAATTTGTTCGCCATCCAAGACCGGTTCGTTGCCGAGACAATCTGAATCAGAAGTTTCGACCGAAACATAAACCAACTTTGTGGTAATACCCAATAATTTTCGGGAAAGTGTGGCTTCGCGTCCGAGGAAGCATTTACTGAAATCAACGAAACGCTCCAATCCTGCTTCCATCGGAGTTATTTCGGTTGTTAATTCAACACCCCAACCTTTGTAGGCTTTTTCCATGCGAAGAGAATTCATGGCATAAGTTCCGAAATTAGCGATTCCATATTCGGCTCCGGAATCCATCAAGGCATCATAAAGCGTTTCCATTTTTGCTAGTGGATGGTGAAGTTCCCAGCCAAGTTCACCGACATAAGAAACTCGCAAAGCACGCACAGGAATTCCGGAAACCTCGATTGATTTTCCGCTCATCCAACGGAAAGCTTCGTTGCTCAAATCAGCGTCCGTTAATTTGGAAAGTACGTCCCGTGATCTTGGACCGGAAATAACCAAAACTCCGAAGTCATTGGTTAGGTTCCGGATGCTAACATTTTCTGCTGGAAGTATTTGCAAATCTAGCCAGTCATAATCGTGTATTTCGGCAACTGCAGCAGAAAGCATGTAAAATAGATTTTGTTCTAATCTGGTGATTGTTGCTTCGCACTCGATTCCGCCCAATTCTGTAAGCATGTGCACCAGCGCAACTCCACCACCGCCGGAACTTCCGGAGTTTAGTTTTGGAATTCGATTGGCGGAAATTCGGTTCAGAAAAGATTCTGCATCCGAACCAGAAATTTCGTATTTTGAGAAGGATGTTAAATCGAGCAAACCAACTCTTTCACGTACTGCCTGACATTCTTCTGCAACTGCGGAAAAAGTGTTGTTTCTGCGGAAACTGTATTGCTCACCTTCGCCTTTTGTGTCAAACCATTTGGCGCGTTCCCAACCAAAAGTTTCTGCAAAAACAGCACCTTGAGACTTTAGTTTTTCATAAATTGGAGTGGGTCGTACCGGACGTCCTGCATCCGTGAATTCTCCGGGATAGTGTGTGGCGTACATTCGTTCGTATTCGTCAATTGACTTGTCGAGGGCGTATTCCCCACAAGCCCAATCGCCGAAGCGTCTCGGATCAAATTCACGCATATTGATTTCTGTTTGACCGTGAACCATCCATTGCGCAAGGTATTTTCCGCATCCGGGACCTTGTGTGATACCGATGCTGGCTGAACAACACAACCAGTGATTTCGTAATCCCGGAGCAGGACCGAGCAAGAAGTTTCCATCCGGAGTGTGGGTGATTGGGCCGCTGACGACTTTTTTTATTCCAGCGGTTTCAAAAACTGGAATACTCTTTGCTGCCAATTCTAAGTGCGGTTCGAGGCGTTCCAAATCTGGCGGCAAAAGCGCATTGTCAAAACTCCAGTCAATGCCGTCGAGTCCCCATGCTTTTGGCTGCATTTCAACGGTCCGATGATCAAGCCACTTTGTTCTTGGCGATAATAACATGAAGCCCGTGGATCTCGCACCACTGGAAGTTCCTTTGTTAGGGCTGCAACTTCCGGAATACTTTCCGTCATTAAATATTGATGTACCATATTTATCACCGGCAATTTGAGGCCGACCATTGCTCCAACTTGTGCGCAAAATGATCCGGCAGCATTTACCAGATGTTCGCAAACTATTTTACCTTGTTCTGTAACAACTTCCCATTCTCCGGAAGGAAGCAAATTTATGTCTAAAACTCTGTTATTGCGGTATATTTCCGCTCCCCGATTTTTGGCTCCGATTGCCATGGCGTGAGTAGCTCCGCTGGGATCGGTGTGGCCGTCGCCAGTGGTGTAAGCACCCATTAAAATGCCGTCAGTTTTCAGCAATGGGTGAACTTCGCGGATTTCTTCCGGACTTATCAAATGACATTCCGCACCAATTTGATCGAGAATTCCTTTTACATAATGGAACCAATCGACTTGATCCTGATTAACAGCCAAACGTACCGCACCGCATCCATGCCAACCAGTGGATTGTCCGGTTTCTGCTTCCAAGTTTTTATAAAGTTCTGCGCCATAATAATGGATTTTCGCCATATTTAAAGAGGCAATGAAATGCGGAATCAATCCGGCTGCATGCCAAGTTGATCCGGAAGTGAGCTCGCCTTTTTCTACTAGCACCACATCTTTCCAACCCTCTTTTGCCAAGTGATACAACAGACCGACACCCATTGCACCACCACCGATGATCACTACTCGTGCATGTGTTTTCATGAAATTTCAGTGGTTTTCATACGTGTTCTGGGTAAACGTACCGGAAATTGCTCTCTGATTTTTTGATCAATTTCTTCAGACCAATTCTTTGGAAAATGGTTTTTCAGTATTTCTTTAACTTTTAAATGTGCACGCTGAATTACATCAGTTGAACCTTGTTCAATCCAGTTATTGATATTTTCTCGGTCACCAACAATAGGATAAAGATAATCTGTTTCCATTCTACTCAAAGTCTGCTCATGACCTAGATAATGACCGGGACCATCAAGACAAACATCGCGG
>JAESQU010000207.1 GCA_016764995.1 SAR324 cluster bacterium
CCATTTAAAACCTGTCAAAACTTCAATTACATTTAACCCATTTTCTCTGGCAATTTTTGAAACAAGAGGAGAAGTTACGACGGTTGTTATCATTACGCCTTTTTCAGGCATGCGATTCTGTTGTTTTAATGCAGAAATTATGAAATCCAGAATCAGCACCCCAATTTGGTTGCCCGATAACCAATGCCACTTCTTCTCTGCATCACGCACCATTACTCCGAGTCTGTCCGCATCCGGATCATTTGCCAGAATGAGTTCATCATCTGCTGATGCTGTTGCCTGCGCCATTTCAAAGGATTTTATTTCTTCAGGATTAGGTGAGGCGACGGTGCTGAAATCGCCATCCGGAAGCATTTGCTCCGCAACAACTTTAACTTTTTCAAAACCTTGTTGACACAGCAATTCAGGAACCAATCGACCTCCTGTTCCGTGAAGTGGAGTAAAAACAACCCCTAATTTTTTATTCTTTTCACGATCTCCCAGACTTAATTTTCTGACTGTCTCCAAAAAATATTCGTCTGCTTCATTGTCAATCCATTCCACTTTTCCTTGCTCAACCGCGTTTTCAAATGAAATCGTTGGAATTTCGTCAATACGTATATTGTTCCGGACTTCTTCAATAATCTGTCCATCTTCCGGAGGAACAATCAGCCCCCCATTTTCCCAATAAACCTTGTAACCATTGTATTCCGGAGGATTGTGGCTTGCGGTGATAATGATTCCGGCAATGGCTTTGCGACGTAAAATTTCAAAAGAAACAAGAGGTGTTGGCGCAATTTCGCGAAACAAAAATACCGGAATTCCATGTGCGGCAAAAACTTCACTGCTGATTTGCGCAAATTCAAATGAGCGGTGGCGAGAATCGTAACCGATGACCACACCTGTTGCATTCGAATAATTTTTCTTTTTCTCAATTATCCGTGCAACACCTTCGGTTGCCATTTGGATGGTGTAGCGGTTTATGCGATTTGTACCAACTCCCATAATTCCTCTGAGACCGCCTGTTCCAAATTCCAGCAGACTGCCGAAACAATCTTCACGTTCATTTAGTTTTTCATCAGCCAGAAGGTTTTTTGCTGCTGTTCGTGTTTCCTCGTCAAATAATGGGTTTTCTGCCCAGAATTTTACTGTTGCTAAAATATCCATTTTTTACCTGAATTGAATGAGTAACTTGTTGCTTAAAGATGTTGATTTAATTCTGTTAACAAATTTTTATCTTCTGCACGAATTACTGTTTCTTCACTGGTAACAGGGTGTGGAAAACGAATTTCCAATGCGTGCAGTAACTGTCTATGAAGTGGAAAATTTTGTGCCCGCAAATAAGCATCGCCCTCATTCAGCCAATTGATAAAACCATCATTCTGCAAACCATATAGTTTATCGCCTACAATCGCACATCCCAGGTGTGCAGCATGAACTCTGATTTGGTGTGTTCGACCTGTTAAAGGACGTACTTCAACTAATGAAAAATCACCTATTTTTTCTATTTCCCTGAAATGGGTTTGACTGGGTTTCCCCTGAGAATTAACACTTTGTTTGATGCGGATTTCACTTTTTATATCATGACCAATGGGCAGCGAAATGTAAGCCTCCGGAACTTCCTGCTCCGTATTATTTGGAAGATGTCGACTGAGAATCGCAGAGTAAACTTTGTGAATCCGCTTTTTTCGAAAATGAGCTGCCATCGTTTGGGCAATTTCATGTCTTTTGGCAAAAACAATTACTCCGCTGGTTTCACGGTCAAGTCGATGGAGTGTATAAAGTTTTTTCCAGCCAAACTTTGCTTTTATCAAACTAACGAGAGTATTTTTAAAATATTTTCCTGATGGACTGGTAGGCAAATTTCCAGACTTGCTTAGTGCAATTAACGCATCATCCTCAAAAATGATTTCAAAGTGCGGATCAACTTCAGGTTCAAGATAATCCGGACGCAAATAAACAATTTTCTGGCTGCTACGTAATTTTAAATTTGCACGACCCAAGTTGCCGTCCACCCAAAGACGACGTGCTTTTATATTCTTGCGCCACTCCTGATCGTCTAAATAACGAAAACGCCGTAGCAAAAAATCCAGCAGAGTTTCTACCTGCCCATCCACACGCATATAGTGGAAAGTCAGTTCAGTGTGTTCGGAAGTCATCCGGATTGACATCTTATTTTACCCAAAATGGAATAATTGCTGGATCATTGATCGCCGAATAACAATTCTTTGCCTTCCCAAGAGTTGATTTCAAAAAAACGACCATTCACTTTTTGGTTAAAACCATCCATTTCCTGGCGAATTTTTGAATCTTCCTCGTCTGCGCTTGCGGATACATTCTGCAAAATACCCATGCGGAGGCTCAAAATATAATTTTCATTTGATGAATCACTTTTACGCAAATTCAAGGTGTAAATCCTCCCATCAAATAACGAAACTAACAAGGTCTGCTCTACTATGGAAGCACCTTCCAGTTCCTCCGGAACAGTATCTTTTTTAGATAATTTCGAAAAACTAAGACTTGCCAGTCTATCAAGCACCTTCGCAATTTTGTCTGTATCGGGAGTATTTTCGTTTTCAGGAGTCGACTTCCATTCTGCCTCAGCACTCTCTCGACTTAGCGAAAAAAAACTTTCCTCTCCATTTTTAAGTTTGAGACGTGCAATCAGTTTTGACTCTAAGGCCAGCAAATCTTTTTTCAGCCATTCGTCCACTGTTGAATCCAAATACAGGCGCTCCGGAATCAAAAAGACTTTATCAGAACCTTCATGACGGACATACTGTCCTTCTCCTTTACTACGCTCCTTACCGAGAAGTAAACTCAAAATCAACGTTCCGTCTCCTCGTAAAAGTGAAACTGAATTGGCGTGATTATCTTTGTTCCACTCAGCCAGCTTCTCCGGTGGTGCTAATAACCGAAATCGTTCATGATGATCTGGATTGTTTGTCACTAAATCACCTAAACGAATTTGTGACAAATTGAGGAGTAAATCTTGAATAGGCCGGATGTCTGCTTCATAATTTAAAGACTTCACCTCCCAGCCTCCTCCTTGTAACTGCAACAAAGATACGGCAGAACCTTCCTGCTGAATCTTGATTTGATTTAGTGCTTTTGTGTCGAGTTGTTCAAATAATTTATGCCTGCTGAAGTTCGAATCTTTTGATTTTGTTTTGTTAGTTTGATCTTGAAAAAAGTAAAGACCTCCGCCAATGATGAACAAAAGAACGGCAAATAAGGAGATAGTTCTCAACATGATTATCTAAATATGGGCTTTGAAGATGAAAATATTATAATTTTGTAAATATGTTATTATCACTTATTTCAAAGAAGGCTTCAAGGTTCTAGGAGTCATTTTTAATCTTTTAGAATCAATTTATTGACAGAAGGACATCTTTTTTCAAATCATTAAAACTTGAGCTTTTAAAAGAAGCACTGTAAATTTTTAGATGTGTTTTTACTTGCAATACAGAAAGTTTTTGAAGTTAATGTTGATTTCATGGAACTTTATTGTTTTTTCTCGCCTTTGAGGAGTTATGTCAGATAATCAGTTTGGATGCCGTGTTGATTTTGAAAGCGGTGAGGGTAAAGCCGCACTCTACAGTTTAGAAAAATTACAAAAAGATGGAATAGGTCCCGTTGACAGTCTCCCTTTTTCCATCCGGATTTTGCTGGAGCAAGCACTTCGTAATCTCGATGATTTTCAGGTACGTCCTGAAGATGTGACTGCACTTGCAAACTGGAATCCATCCGAAAAATCCACCAAAGAAATTCCTTATAAACCTACCCGTGTGATTTTACAGGATTTTACAGGAGTTCCGGCAGTAGTTGATTTGGCATCTCTGCGCTCTGCAATGGTGGCGATGAACGGTGATCCGAGTGTGATAAATCCACGTGTGCCGGTGGATTTGGTGATTGACCACTCGATACAAGTTGATGCTTTTGGGAGCTCCGGAGCGCTCAGTAAAAATATGGAAATTGAGTTTAAGCGTAACCGAGAACGATACGAATTTCTCAAATGGGGCAAACAGGCTTTTGATAATTTTAATGTCTATCCGCCGGGAGTTGGAATCGTGCATCAGGTGAATCTTGAAACAGCCGCAAGTGTGGTTCAGTCCCTTGACGGTGTTTGTTTTCCGGACACACTAGTCGGAACGGATTCTCACACCACAATGATAAACGGACTCGGAGTGATGGGCTGGGGTGTTGGTGGAATTGAGGCTGAATCGGTAATGCTTGGTCAGCCGATTTATATGCTTATTCCGGAAGTGATCGGCTTCAGGCTTTTGGGAAAACTGCAAGAAGGTACAACTGCGACTGATCTGGTTTTACGGGTTGTTGAGATGTTGCGGCAAAAAGGAGTAGTTGAAAAATTCGTCGAATTTTTTGGAAATGGTTTAAACAATCTTACCTTAGCTGATCGTGCCACTTTGGCCAATATGGCTCCGGAATATGGCGCGACAATGGGCTTTTTTCCTGTTGATGACGAATCTTTGAATTATTTACGTGAGACCGGACGGCCGGACTCTTTAGTGCAGCGCATAGAACGATATTGTAAAGCACAAGGACTTTTCCGGACAAGAGACACGCCGGATCCAAAATTTACGGACACATTGGAGCTTGATCTTTCCACGGTGGAGCCTGCGCTTGCCGGACCGAAACGTCCGCAGGATCGTGTCCTTCTTTCGCAAATGCAAACAGAATGGCAAAAATCATTACGGGCATCCACAAAAGAACGTGGATTTGAATTGAGTGGAGAGAAACTGGAAACTTCTGTTCCGGTGCAGGGCATTTCTTCCGGAGAATTAAAACATGGTTCGGTTGTAATTGCGGCAATCACTTCCTGTACAAATACAAGCAATCCTTCCGTAATGCTTGCTGCAGGACTGCTGGCAAAAAAAGCTGTTGAAAAAGGTTTGAATCGTCAGCCCTGGGTAAAAACTTCTCTGGGTCCCGGTTCGCGTGTTGTCACAGATTACCTGCAGGCAACCGGATTGAGTAAATCACTTGATGCGTTAGGTTTCCACACTGTCGGTTACGGATGTACTACTTGTATCGGAAACTCCGGACCTTTACCGGAAAACGTTGTCACTGCAATCGATGAAGGAGATTTGGTTGTTACATCTGTTTTGTCCGGCAATCGAAATTTTGAAGGAAGAATCAGTCCGCACGTAAAGGCTAATTATTTGGCCAGTCCGCCGCTGGTTGTGGCTTATGCAATCGCGGGAACCGTGAATCAGGATTTAAACAAGGATCCACTTGGAAACGATAAAGACGGTAATCCGGTTTTTCTCAAAGATATTTGGCCCAGCAAAGAAGAAATTGCAGAGGCTGAAAAAATGATAACCAGCGCAATGTATGAGAAAGAATATAAAAATGTAGGAGAAAGTTCGCCCATGTGGAACGCCATCGAAGCGCGAACCGGAGAAGTTTACGAGTGGGAAGAGTCTTCGACTTACATTCAAAATCCACCTTTTTTTCAAAACATGGGGTTGGATGTAGGAAGTATAGAGGACATCACCGGAGCCAGAGTTTTAGTTAAGCTTGGTGATTCAATCACAACTGATCATATTTCTCCTGCCGGCGCCTTTTCTGCGGAAACACCCGCAGGCACATTTTTACTGGAAAGTGGAACAGACAAAAAAGACTTCAATTCTTATGGTTCGCGCCGAGGCAATGACCGAATCATGACTCGCGGGACATTTGGAAATGTTCGTTTGCGAAATGAATTGGCACCAGAAACAGAGGGCGGGTTTACTAAAATAATTCCAGACGGAGAGGTAACCACAATTTACGAAGCTTCACTAAAATATAAAGAATCCGGAACACCGCTTGTCGTTTTAGCAGGTGCAGAATATGGAACCGGATCATCTCGTGACTGGGCGGCAAAAGGCACATTGTTACTTGGAGTTAAGGCAGTTGCAGCCACAAGTTTTGAACGTATTCACCGCTCAAATCTTGTAGGAATGGGAGTTCTCCCACTTCAGTTCAAAGATGGAGAAACGCATAAATCACTTGGTTTAAGCGGTGAGGAAGAGTATGCGGTATTGGGCTTAAATGATAACATAAAGCCCGGACAGGATTTAATCCTGAAAGCTGGAGATCGCAAGATTCCGGTAACTTGTCGTTTAGATACGCAAGTTGAAATTGAATACTACAAAAACGGCGGTATTTTACACACTGTTCTGCGGAATTTCATGCGTGAAAATCAGTAAGAACTCGTGTTGAAGCCGTAACTTTAATTTTTTATGTCCAAATGAAAGATGTTCTTTTACTAAATCAAGACGGGAATCCTTTGAATCTGTGGCCTTTGAGTACTATAGGTTGGCAACAGGCGATTAAGGCGCTTTATCTTGATAAGGTGACTGTATTACGTTCCTATGATGACTGGATATGCCATTCGCAGCACTTAGCCCTACCGGTGCCAAGCGTGGTGATGATGTCCCGTTATCATTATCAAAAAGGCACTGTCAATTTCACCCGCCGAAACATCTTTCTCCGTGACCGATTCCACTGTCAATATTGCGAACGCCATTTCTCTGCGGATCATCTTACTATTGACCATGTAATTCCGAAAAGTAGAGGCGGTGGAATGCGTTGGTTGAATGTGGTAACGGCCTGCCAAAAATGTAATTTGAGTAAAGGCGCAAATATTGTCATGCCGACTCAAACACCTTTTGAACCAAATTATTGGCAAATGGTTAACATAGCCAAAACTCTCCATATCCAAATTCCGGACCCCTGCTGGCAGGAATATTTACAGTGGCCGAAACATCTGGTGAAAATCAATCAAGCCAAGGCCGCTTAACCGTTTTTGCGCTCAAATTCTTTCATAAATGAAGCCAGCGCTTCAACTCCTTCCAAAGGCATTGCGTTGTAAATTGAGGCTCTGGCACCTCCGACTTGGGCATGTCCCATGAGACCAAACATGCCCTCGTTATCAGACTCTGTTAAAAACTTCTGGAGCAGTTTTTCTTCCGGAAAATGAAAAGTCACGTTCATGGTTGAGCGGTGTTCTGGATGCGCGACTGCTTTGTAAAAATCAGAATGATCGAGAACGTCATACAACATTCCGGATTTTTTCTCTGCCAGCTTTTCCATTTCCGGAACTCCGCCATGTTCTTTGACCCACTCCAGAACCAGGTGCATCACATAAACACCAAAAACATTGATCGTGTTTGGAATGGAATGATGCTCGTCAAACAGAGCATAATTCAATAATTTAGGAGTTTCAGGAAGCGCGTGTCCCAGCAGGTCTTCCCGGATAATTACAATTGCGGTTCCGGAGATACCGAGATTTTTCTGAAAACCCGCATAAACGATTCCAAACTGGGAGTAATCCATTTCTCTGGACAAAATATCTGAAGTGGCGTCTGCCGCAAGAGGCACACTGCCCGTGTCAGGAAAGGAATGCCAGCGCGTTCCATAGAGCGTATTGTTGGTCGTCAGATGTGCATAACTGCTTTCCTGATCGAGAGTGCTTGTATCAAATTCAGGAATTTGACGATATTCATACTCTTTTCCGTCCATCAAAATTTCGGTATTGCCATAACGTTGAGCCTCTTTTTCCGCTAAAATACCCCATCTTCCCGTGATTAAATATGATCCTTTGTGCTTATTCCGATTCATTAAATTTAACGGAACGACTGAAAACTGCATTTGCGCTCCACCATGCATGAAAAGCACACGGTAGTTATTTGGAAGATTGGTCAATTCGCGGAAAAGTGATTCTGCGGAATCAAGAATTTTTCGGAAAATTGGCAGTCTGTGGCTGATTTCAACTATGGAGGCACCGAGTCCCTGGTAGTCCAGAAACTCTGCTTGAATTTTTTGCATAACCGGAGTCGGCAGCATTGCCGGTCCGGCACTGAAATTGTAAACTCGATTCGCCATTTTTTAACTTCTTTCTTCTCTTTTTTGATTACTGAAAAGAACAACGCTGAATGGTATTAAACTGTTTTCTAATGCAGAAGGTGGGATAATTATGTTTATGATCTTGGCCGTAAAAGTAACTCAACAATAACTGAATGAACACGTTCAGTTCGAATGTAACGTACCGTTACTTCTTCACCGGATTTGCGTGTTTCAATTTGCTGTGCTAAATCTTCCATGGTGAAAACGGGTGTTTCGTTTATATGAGTTATTATGTCACCGCCCCACGGGACTTTGTAACGACCTACTTTGACAGTCCTTGAGGCTCCGCGTAGTCCGGCTTGATCTGCGGAAGCGCCTTCCACCACTCTGGCAATTAACAGACCGTCTGGAATTTCAATTCCGATGCGCCGCAAATAAACGGTTGGGATCGGTTCAATTCCGAGCCACGGACGCCTCACATAACCGTATTTTATCAGGTCCGGCAGAACACGTAACGCGGTATTACTTGGCACCGCAAAACCTATTCCAACACTTCCTGCGGAACCAATGATTGCAGTGTTGATACCAATCACGTTTCCTTCGGAATCGAGTAATGGGCCGCCGGAATTTCCGGGATTAATTGCCGCGTCAGTTTGAATTATTCCTTCAATTTTTCGTCCATTTTTTGCGGCAATGGTACGTCCAAGTGCACTGATAATTCCGGTAGTTAAGGTTTGCCGCAGTCCAAAAGGATTTCCCAGAGCCAACACTTTTTGCCCAACAACAATGTCATTTGAATGGGAAAATTTGAGAATGTCGTAGCTTTCAGGCGGCGCTTGTATCCGCACTATTGCAAGATCGTTATTCGGATCGGCGCCAATCAATTCCCCCGGCCACTGACTATTGTCAGCTAGTGTAACAACCAATTTGCTGGCACCTTCAACTACATGATAATTGGTGACAATAATACCGGATTTGTTAATTAAAAATCCTGTTCCGGATCCAGACTCGGCTGGAATTGCACGGTAGTAAAAATCGTAATTTACCGCTATATTGCTGATGTTAACTACTGCTCGGCTGCTTCTTTCGTAAATCCGGATGTTTTCCTGCTCGTCGATGGAATAACGGGAAACTCCGTGTGCATGTACGAAAACGAAAATTAAGATAAAAAATAAAAAAAGATGCTTTTGAAAAATCATAAATTAATTTCAATATTTTCGGATTTTAATAAACAGACCTACCGCCGTCAACCGGCAGGATTGTTCCGGTTACAAAGTCTGATTTTAGTAAATATTCAACAGCCTGCACAATATCTTCTGCCAGACCGATTCGCTTGAGCAGACTACGCTCCACAGACGCACTTAAGTCCATTTCAGCATGGTCAGGCGGAGGCAGAACTGTTCCCGGCGCGATTGCGTTGACCTGCACTTCCGGCGCTAAAGCTCTCGCCAACCCAATTGTCAAAGAACCAAGTCCTGCTTTTGATGTGCAATAAGGTAAAAACCCCACCCATGGCCGATCAGCGGAAACATCAACCATATTTATTATTTTTCCTTCTCCGCGCTTTTTCATTTCTGCTGCAACAGTTTGTGATAAAAAGAAAGGTGCCTTCAAATTCAGTTCAAACAAATGATCCCATTCGTCTTCTGTTGTTGAGAAAAATGGTGTTGGAAAAAAATCTGCAGCATTATTTATTAGCACGGAAATCGGACCCACATTTTCTTCTACATTCCGCACAAGTTCTTTTATTGCGGAAACTTCTTTTAAATCGGCTTGTAGAATTAGATGTCGTGACTCGTCACCAGGAAGAAGTTTGAGGGTTTGTTTTGCGCCTTTTTCAGAGTGGTGATAATGTATGACAATGCGCATTCCCAGTTGTCCTAATTTTTGGGCAATGGCTTGACCCAATCTTACTCCAGCACCTGTGATCAGCGCTACTTTATCTTGCAAATCCATAAACCTAATTTAGCAATAATTTATAAAATGCCTTTGAATGCCTCAATAAAAATTGGTCTCACAATGGGTGATCCCAACGGAATAGGACCTGAAGTTTTGATAAAAGCCCTGAAATTTATGCATCCTTTTCAGGATTGGGAACCTTTGATTTTTGGCGACACAGAAGTTTTGACAGAAATAAATCGAGTTCTGGACACTCCCTTTTCTTTTGAAAAAATTACTATAAATGAACCAATAAAGACAAAATATGTATCTGACTCATTTTGTCTTCCTGTAATTGATTTGGCAGTACAAAAAGATCGAAAATGGAAACTCGGAACTTGTTCTGCGTGGGGCGGAGAGTCAGCATTTCAATTTGTACATTGTGCCATTGACAATGCAAATAACAAAAATATTGACGCAATCGTAACAGCTCCGCTGGCCAAAGAGGCACTCCATGCGGCAGGACACCTTTTTCCAGGCCATACAGAAATGCTTTCACATTTCAGCAACGGAAAACGATCCGTGATGATGCTGGCTGTCGATGATTTACGTGCTACCATGGTAACGCTTCATATCTCATTACGTCAAGCCATCGAATCACTTACACCTGAAATAATCCTGGATGTTATGGAAATCACGGATTCCGGACTAAAGAGAATGGGCATTCCTAATCCGAAACTTGGTATCCCAGGACTAAATCCACATGCTGGTGAAAATAGATTATTTGGTGATGAAGAAGAAAATATTATTCGTCCCGCAATGGAGCTTGCTGCCAAAAAAGGAATAAAGTGCGAGGGACCATTTCCTCCGGATACAATTTTTCTGGAACATCGCAAAGGTCGTTTTGACGCCGTGGTGGCGCTTTATCACGATCAGGCGCTCATTCCACTGAAGTTATATGGATTCGATCGTGCTGTCAACATTACGCTTGGCCTGCCAATCATACGCACTTCTCCGGATCACGGAACTGCTTTTGAGTTAGCACCACTTTTTAAGGCGAATCCACGTTCAATGATAGAGGCAATTAAGACTGCAAGGCAAATGGCGTTGACATCAATTTCTCTTTCTACCCAAGACTGCAAGTAATCTGTCCAATGAATATTTGTTTTTTCCTTGCGGTTTCAGAATGCCGTATTGCAATTGGAGTTCTGGTAAATATCAAAATTCTATACGCAAGAAAAACAAAATCTAAAAGATTTTAGTCATCATCGAGTTACTGTTTTTCCTTGCTTAAAACTTTCTACTTTGTCTTGTTCGGGAAAAGGTAAAACGTCTTCAAACAAGAGGGTTCGCTGAACAATTTCCTTAAAGATTGGTGCAGCTACACTTCCTCCATAATAAGATGTACGTGGCTGTTCAACCACAACAAGTACGGTGACTAATGGTTCAGAAGCCGGAGCAAATCCTACAAACGAAGCAATGTAACGTGTTTTAGAATAGCGTCCGAGCTGTTGATCGTAAATTTGGCTCGTACCTGTTTTTCCTGCCACATGATAACCTTTAATCGCAGCACGTTCTGCGGTACCGCCTTTCTGCGTAACAGAAATTAGATATTCTTTTACCAGTTCTGCAACAGATGCTTCGATCACAATACTCCTTACTCCCGCACCAAATCTTCGAATAACCTTGCCGTCTGTATCCTTGATTTCCTGCAATTTTTTTCCATTTTTATCACGTACATGATCCACAATGTAAGGTGGCACCCAGTTGCCTTCATTTGCAAAAACATTTGCCGCACTCACCATTTGCAAAGGTGAAACTAGAATTGCCTGGCCAAAAGAAATATTTGCATGATCGATCGTTTGCCACTTTTTTGGAGAAATAACTATTCCGGAGGCTTCTGCCGCAACACCTGAGTTTGGACGTTGTCCAAAACCGAAACGTAAAATGTACTCATGGAACTGTGCCGGCGGCATACTCATCCCAATTTTTGCCGCGCAAATATTAGATGATTTTTTTAATACCTGCTTAAGTGTCATTATTCCATGCGGGGTAGAATCATGGATCAAATTTTTTCCTATCTTATATTTTCCATTTTCACAAAAAAACTCTTGGTCTGGAGAAATCATTCCTTCATTAAGTGCAGCCGCAATTGTAATCATTTTAAAAGTCGAACCCGGTTCGTATCCTGAAGTTGCTGCACGGTTAAGTTGCAGCGCTCGGCTGTATAGTTGATAGCGGTTTGGGTCAAATCCTGGATATGTCGCCATTGCGAGAATGGCGCCGGTTTTGGAATTTAATGCAACCACAGTTCCGCGATCTGCGCGTGATTTTATGACTCCTTCACGAAGAGCTTTTTCGGCAAAATGCTGAATGGTACTGTCTATAGTCAAGTGCAGAGAATATTGATCGGGTATTTTTTTTGGAATATTAGAAAGAGGAACGGTACGGAACATTCCCTCTTTTTCAACAATATATGCCGCAGGTTTGCCTGCCAGTAAAGACTCGTATTTATTCTCAATGCCTTCCAATCCTTGTGAATCAATTCCGGTATAACCTAAAAGTTGTCCGGCAAAATTACCGTTAGGATAATATCGACGGAACTCTTCAATAAACCCAATTCCGTTCAGTCCAAGCTTTTGTACCCGTTTTGTTTGTTCAGGAGTTAATTTGCGTTTGATCCAGACAAAATTTCTTTTAGATTTTAGTTCAATCAGCAACTTGTGATATGGGATATCCAGGATGGGTGAAAGTAGTCTGGCTGCTTGAGAAACTGAATCAATTTGAGTCGGCTTGGCGTAAAGCGATTTCAGCTGAATTGATACTGCTAAAATCCGTTCGTTTTTGTCTAAAATCCTTCCACGGCGTGGTTCAAGTGTGACTGTAAATTCATGCTGTAACTTTGCTTTTGCAGTATAATAATCTGCCTTCATAATCTGCAAATAAAACACTCTTCCCAAGATCGCGACAAAGCATAAAACAAAAGCAAAAAGTACAGTCAGAAGTCGTGTTTTGAAACTGTAAAGTTGAAATCGTGGGGATTGATTCATTTTCTATCTTAATCAGTGCTGCTTACATCAATCCATGAAAGTTGGTACTGCGCAGGATTTGGAGATGTCATGAGCATGGTTTTTTCTACCAGAAATTCCAACCTCTGTGGACGTGTAAGATAACTGATTTCGACTTCCAGCAATTCTAACTTGGAAACAAGTATTGAGCGTTGGGTTTCCAGCGAATCAACTCTGTGGGCCACCTGTCTGTAATTCATCCACTGTGAAAGATAAAAAATGCAGCCAATTGTTACTAGTCCCCACACCAGCAAAGTAATGTGAAAAGAATGAACAGACCTCCAAATAAAACGAGGAACCAGCTTCCAGCGAAATTGATGTTTTAAAGAGAGTGGTTTTCGCCGTGCGGAATGTACAATTGATTTCAGGGACATTGAAAATATATTATAAAAAAATGTTTTTTTGTTTCTCTGTGATTTGCGAACTTCTTAATTATGTCAATAAAAAGAATACATCCTATACTTCTGCATAAACTGTCCCAAATAATAAATTATTCTTTAATCAACTGAGAGGCAAAGGCAGTGTATATCAGCAAAGTATTCTAGGCTTGATCTGCCAGAATTTGGCTTTATATTCCGGTAAAATTAGGCTATTTTATAACTAACAAACTTATTATGTTTCTAAATTAACCTTGAAGAACATTAGCCGTTTTTCTTTTATTTTATAAAATATTATGAGCAGTACCGAATTAACCCTCGATCAACGTGACATCCATTTTGCCCTGCGAGAATGTCTTCCAATTGAAAAACTTAGCGAATCAGAATTATTTTCCGAATTTGATGTAGATACTGTTGATATGATGGTTCAGGAAGGAATCCGTTTTGCGATTGACGTTGTTTCTCCAACACGTACCGAGAGTGACCGCGAAGGATGCCGCATGGAAGATGGACGTGTCAAAGTTCCCAAATGTCTGCATGACCCTTATAAAAAGGCTTATGAATTAGGATGGGCTACAATGAGGGTCTCTCAGGAATATGGAGGTATGGGTGCGCCTGCAACACTAGGATTGGTCATAAATGAAGCCTTGAACGGAGCAAATCTTGGACTGAGCATGTTTTTCGGATTGACTTCCGGTGCAGCGGAGTTGATTGATACTTTTGGTTCAGCTGCACTGAAAAAGAAGTATGCGGCTAAAATGTTCCAAGGTCAGTACACAGGAACAATGTGCTTGAGTGAGCCTCAGGCAGGTTCAGATGTTGGTGCCGGAACAACCAGCGCCGTATCGGAAGGAGACGGAGTTTACAAAATTAAAGGCTCAAAATGCTGGATTTCTTCCGGAGACAATGATTTAGGTGAAAACGTGATTCACGCGGTTTTGGCGCGTGTAAAAGGCGCTCCGGATGGTACCAAAGGTTTGAGCCTCTTTGTGGTGCCGTACACTCGTGTGAATGATGATGGTACGCTTGGAGACTGGAACGATGTCACTGTTGCTTCCATTGAAAATAAACTGGGAATCCATGCCAGTCCCACTGCGGTTTTGAATTTAGGGGAAAATGATAATTGCCTGGGTTGGATTATTGGAGAAGAAGGCCAGGGAATTTCTTCGATGTTCCTGATGATGAATGGCGCCCGAATTTATACCGGACTGATCGGCCTTGCTCTGGGAGGTGCCGCCTACGAAAACGCAAGAGCCTATGCGCATGAACGAGTACAAGGTACGCATATTTCAAAAATCCGTGATCCGGATGCACCGCGGGTTTCGATTGTAAATCATCCGGCAGTGAGGCTTAACCTGATCAATATGAAAGCTAAAGTCGAAGCCATGCGTGCCTTGCTTTATTATACCTCTTTCCAATTTGATCTCGAGAAAATCGCGAAAACAGATGATGAAAAGCAAAGTACGCAAAATATGGTGGATATGCTGACACCGATGTGCAAAGGTTGGTGTACAGAGGTTGGTCTGGATGTGGTTCGTACCGGCATACAAGTGCTGGGTGGAGTCGGTTACACCAAGGATTTTCCGCTGGAACAATTGTTTCGTGATGCCAGGATTGCCCCGATTTATGAAGGAACAACTGATATTCAAGCTTTGGACTTGGTAGGCCGGAAAATGCTCCAGAATGGTGGAATTCTTTTTCAGCAATTGATGGAACAGTTCAGTCAGTTGATTGCGGAACATAGTGATCATACGGAACTGGGTGGAATAATAAAATCATTCGAGGGTTACTGCGAATCGCTTTATGAAACATCTATGGCTTCGCAGGAAGTATTAAAAACGCGAGGTATGGAAGGTGTCGCACTTTACGCGACTCCGTTTTTGATGTTTTTTTCATCAGTTACAGCAGGCTGGTTAATGATAAAGCAAGCAGTTGTGGCTGCAGAAAAATTGGGGCAAATTAAAACAGAACAGGGAATCGGCGAACTTGAGCTTTCAGCTTTTCTGGAGGAGAATGAAGACGCGCTTTTTTACGCAAACAAAATTAAAACAACACGCTATTTTGTAGATGGAATAATTCCGCAATTTGATGCTTTGCTTGCGGGAGGCAAAAAGCAAAACTACGATGCACTGGATATTACTTTTTAAACTTTTTAATGAACGCAGATTTTATGGAATACAAAGGCCAGGCGATACAATGCCGAAAATTAGCAAAAAATATAGTCGAGTTGATATTTGACGCACAAGGAGAATCGGTCAATAAATTTGATCAAAACGCTCTTGAAGAACTTCGTGAAGTGATCCAGCAGTTGGCGGCAGATAACTCTGTCAGTGGGTTGCTTGTCACGAGTGCCAAGGACGTTTTTATCGTTGGAGCTGATATTACAGAGTTTATAAAAGGATTTCAAGTACCCCTAGACGAACTGGTAAACTGGGTTAAAGACGCCCAAAAGATATTTTTAGATTTGGAAAATTTAGCTTTCCCGAGTGTTTGTGCCATCAACGGCTATGCACTTGGCGGTGGATTTGAATTAGGACTTGCCTGTACATATCGGGTGGCATCATCAAAAGCAAAAGTTGGGCTTCCGGAGGTAAAACTTGGGCTGTTACCAGGATTCGGTGGTACCTCGCGTCTTCCAAGAATTGTTGGCGCTGATAACGCGCTGGAATGGATTGCAGGTGGAACAGAAAATTCTCCGGAAAAAGCACTTGCTATAGGGTGTATCGATGCCGTTGTTGAACCTGAAATTTTAAGGGACGCAGCTTTGGATTTGCTTGATAGAGCAAGCAGTGGTGAATTAGACTGGCAGGCAAAACGCGCGGAAAAACAGCTGCCCTTAAAGTTGAATGAAAATGAATCCATGATGGCCTTTGAATCCGCAAGAGCTTTCATTGCCGGAAAAGCAGGTCCAAATTATCCTGCGCCGTTAACAATTGTCGGTGTTATGCAGGCCAGTGCGAGATTTCCCCTGGAAGGTGCGTTGGAGATTGAGGCGGAAGGCTTTGCGGAACTTGCCAAGTCTCCGGAAGCAACAGCTTTGATCGGCTTGTTTTTGGGTGATCAATTACTTAAGAAAAAAGCCAAAGTTTCTAAAAAAATGGCTGAACCAGTTAAGCGTGCGGCAGTTCTAGGTGCCGGAATTATGGGAGGAGGAGTTGCTTATCAGTCTTCGTACAAAGGAATTCCAATCGCCATGAAAGACATAGTTCAGTCTCAACTCGATTTAGGGATGAATGAAGCAACTAAGATTATGCAGAAACGTGTGGATCGTGGAAGAATGAAACCAGATAAAATGGCCCAAGTTTTAACCGGAATCACACCGACACTCTCTTATGAAAATTTGAAAGACGTTGATTTGGTTGTAGAAGCTGTGGTGGAAAAGGAAAGTGTGAAAAAAATTGTCCTGGCTGAGACCGAATCTTTGCTTCAGGAAAAAACGATTTTGGCTTCCAACACATCCACCATTTCAATTACGAAACTGGCTCAAGGTTTGAAACGTCCGGAACAATTTTGCGGAATGCACTTTTTTAATCCGGTTCACCGTATGCCATTAGTTGAGGTAATTCGTGGAGAAAAAAGCAGTGAATCCACAATAGCCGCAACCGTGGCTTATGCTGCCGCGATGGGGAAAAGTCCAATTGTGGTAAATGATTGTCCGGGATTCCTCGTAAATCGTGTGCTGTTTCCGTATTTCGCCGGTTTTGCGGGATTAGTAAATGACGGTGTAGATTATCAGAAAATTGATAAAGTAATGGAAAAATTTGGCTGGCCGATGGGACCGGCCTTTTTGCTGGACGTGGTTGGTATTGATACAGCTTTCCACGCAGGCGGAGTGATGGCTGAGGGATTTCCGGATCGTATGAGTCAGGATGTACCGACTATTATTTCGAAAATGTATGAGAAGGAATGGTATGGGCAAAAAAATGAAAATGGTTTTTATATCCACAGCAAAGATAAGAAGGGTAAACCCAAAAAAGAACCAAATCCGGGCATAGCTGATTTTCTCCAGGATTTGGGTGTAGGCAGTGGAGATGGAATCAGCGACGCGGATATTATTGACCGCATGATGCTGCCTATGTTGATGGAAAGTTCCCGTTGTTTGGAAGATGACATAGTAGAAACACCAGTGGAAGTTGACATGGGTTTGGTTTACGGACTTGGTTTTCCGCCTTTCCGTGGAGGAATTTTCCGTTGGGCTGATACTGTTGGCTTGAATGAATTGCTTCAGCGGGCAGAAAAGCACAAAGCACTGGGCAAAGTCTACGAACCAACTGAACAAATAATGAAAATGGCAAAGGAAGGAAAGTTGTTTCATCCTATTGAATAGTAGCAGATTTACTGAATCATTTAAGCATAATGATCAGCTAAAAAAAGTCACCTAAATTAACAAATTGAAAGAGGTATTATGGAAGAAGCAGTATTTATAGATGCAGTTCGGACTCCAATGGGACGTTCAAAAGGCGGAATGTTCCGGAATGTACGTGCCGAAAATTTGTCGGCAATACTGATTAACGAATTATTGAACCGCTATCCGGAACTGAATCCGGAGGATGTGGAGGATGTAATTTGGGGTTGTGTGAACCAGACCAAAGAACAGGGTTTTAATATTGCCCGTTTTGTTTCTTTGATGACTAATTTGCCTCATACTTGTTCCGCGCAGACCGTAAATCGTTTGTGTGGTTCATCAATGACTGCGGTTCATACTGCCGCAATGTCGATCATGTGTGGTCAGGGTGACGTGTTTTTATGTGGAGGAGTTGAGCACATGGGGCATGTCCCAATGGATCTTGGACTTGATCCTAATCCTAACACAAGCAAATATTCCGCAAAAGCATCCGGCATGATGGGTTTGACTGCAGAAATGCTGTCAATTCAGTATAAATTGACACGGGAAGAGCAAGATTCATTTGCTTTGCGCTCCCATAAAAATGCTTCTCAGGCCACTAAATCCAAACGATTTGCCAAGGAAATTGTGCCGATTGAAGGACATGACGAAGAAGGTAAATTGATGCTCTGCACAGAAGACGAAGTGATCCGACATGATGCGAGCATGGAAGGACTTGCGGCACTACGTCCTGTTTTTAATCCTGTTTCCGGAACTGTTACCGCAGGAAATTCTTCCGCAATTTCTGATGGTGCGTCCGCGGTCTTGATGATGTCCGCAACAAAGGCAAAAGAATTAGGTTTGCAGCCAATTGCAAAAGTCAAATCAATGGCCACTTCGGGTGTTGATCCCGCGATAATGGGTTATGGTCCTGTTCCGGCAGTCAATAAAGCTTTGACGCGCGGCCGCTTGGAAATTGGCGATATTGACTTATTTGAGTTGAATGAAGCCTTTGCCGCACAGTCTTTGCCAGTCTTACGAGATCTGAAAATAGACGAGCTGCTGGATGAAAAAGTAAATCTAAACGGAGGGGCAATTGCTCTTGGGCATCCTCTCGGATGTTCCGGTACCCGAATAATCGGCACACTGTTACACGAAATGCCTGAACAAGATTCGACTCTGGGAGTCGCGACTATGTGTATCGGTTTGGGACAGGGAATTGCGACGGTCGTCGAACGGGTTTAATGCAAATATAGCTGGGACTTTTTTTTAGTATTTCAGCAAATTTTATTCACGGCAGGTAACGAATTTGAATAGCGTCTATTTTTCCGGATCCTGCCAATACATCTGAAATTACTACCACTTTTTCTCCAGACTGAAAGCCTTCCCGCTCCTTGAGTACTTTGAACGCGGTTTGCAGAGTTTTCTCCGGATCTTGACTGAAGGAAATTCTGAAAGGACGTATTCCTCGTCCCAACATCATTGTTCTTCTGGCTTGGCTACCGTTAGTGAAGGCATAAATGTAACTATACACAGGACGGCAATTACAAACTAATTCGGCCATCACACCACGACGAGTGATTACAACAATGCAGTGGGAGCCTAAAGATTTGGCTAATTCAACAGCAGCCAACGATAACTTTTGTTTGTCATTTTCAGTTTTAAGTTTGTTCACAAAACGCAATCCTGGATGTTTTTCGACGTTTTCCGCAATGTTAACAAGTTGATCAACACAACGTAAAGGATATTTCCCAATAGTTGTCTCTCCTGATAACATTACCGCATCCACCTCTTCATAAACAGCATTTGCTACATCCGTCACTTCCACGCGTGTAGGAATTGGATTTTCGATCATGGATTCAAGTAAATGAGTGGCGACAATCACCCTTTTTCCCTCTTCCGCACAAGAGCGGACAATTCTGCGTTGTACAGTAGGAACCGTGTGGATTGGAATTTCAATGCCTAAATCTCCACGGGCGACCATTATACCATCGACTTCCGCAATGATTTCATTAGCATTCTTAACGCCTTCCGTATCTTCAATTTTCGCGATAATTTTGATTTTACCAACTTTATCACCAAGTAAATCTTTCAATTGAAGAATGTCGGATGCCTCCCTGACAAATGAAAGTGCGATGTAATCAACATCATTTTTAATTCCAAATTGAATATCACTCCGATCTTTTGAAGTAATGGCCGGAAGATTTAATCTTACTCCAGGCAGATTGACATGACGTTTACTCTTCAGCATGCCTCCATCAAGCACCCGGCAACGCATCCTGAGTTCGTGTTTTTCTAAAACTTCCAAGTTTATCAATCCATTATCAACGGTGATTTTATCGCCGGGCAGAACTGTGCTGATCAAATCCTCATAATCAATATGGATTGATGTTTCCTCGGAGTCACTTTCACCTCGTACTACAATGGAAATTACAGAACCTTTTTTTAAATCCAAGTCTGCGGCAAGATGACCTGTACGAATTTCCGGCCCCTGTGTATCGAACAGCACAGCCACCGGAAATTTTATTTTGCGGTTTAAAGTTTTTATCCGCTTAATCACACGCCCATGCCATCCAAGACTTCCATGAGACATATTTAGTCGTGCTATATTCATCCCTGCTCCAGCCATTCGCAGTAGCATGTCATAAGATTCGGTCGCTGGACCAATTGTGCAGATTATTTTTGTTTTTATTCGTCTGTTATCCATAGCAAACACCAATAAAACTAATCAATGAAATAAAGTGATTATTTTGTTTTAATATGAAGACAACTCAATACCCGCTACTCTCAATGTAGGTATATATACTATTATTTAAAAACAACAAGCTTTACACACATGTATTGCGGTTTGCCTGCAAATCAAAAGTTAATCCGCTGTAATTATTTTGTGTTTTTGATTTGAGCAATACATACGTTTGTGCTGTGATAATCTGCTTGAAATGTTGATTTTACAACATCATTAAATAAAAATATCACAACAATGTCATTACTACCCCAAACAATCCGCTGGAATGCGGGAGCACTCTATTTGCTCGATCAAACCAAATTACCGCTCGAAGTTATAGAAGAAAAACAAGAATCTGTGGAGCAAGTTTGGGAGTCAATCAAACAATTAAAGGTACGAGGCGCACCGGCAATTGGTGTGGCGGGAGCATACGGTTCAGTGCCCATTTTAAATTAACCGCCGTGGGTCTGGCACTGTCAAGATATGCTACTTTGTTTTCAACTTCCTGCATAAAATCAATTATATTGATTACGGTTTTCTCCCGAAGCGCGACA
>JAESQU010000208.1 GCA_016764995.1 SAR324 cluster bacterium
TGAAAACATTATTAAATGCTTTTCTCAGCAGTAACAGGGTGTATCAATTTGTTTCAGTCATTGCAGGCTGAGAAAGTATAACAGCTCACTGAATTGCCTTGCCAATGAGTGAAATTCGTTCTATTTTTGGCAGTAGAATTTTGAGATTAGTTAATTTTGTTTCACCAAATTGAAAAGAGGAAAAAATGAATCCATGGTTAATGACATTGGTCATGCTTATTGCCTGGGGAGCATTTGCTCTACAGATCACCGTAAAACTTGGTGCACTGACAAAAATGGCGCCTGAAAACCGCCTGAATGAAATTGGACGGCGCATCGGCAGACTTTTCAAAATTGGTTTTGGACAACAGAAATTGATTGGCCGGAGCCGTGAACGCGGTTCCGGAATCATGCATGCCTTTATTTTTTGGGGAGCGCTGCTCGTCGGTGTGAGAGAATTAACCTTAATGGGCGAAGGTTTTGTCAGCGGATTTCAGGAATATTTGCCTTTGTTGGGTTCGGATTCCTGGCTGGGTTACGCTTATATTACGGTTTATAACTTCTGCGAGGTTTTGGTTCTTGCCATGGTTTTAATCGCACTTTACCGGCGGCTCGTGCCCAAACCGGAACGGCTTGAACTGAACTGGGAGGGCATTTACGTTTTGCTTTTTGTAGGATCAATTATGCTCACCGACCTGCTTTTTGATGCGGCAAGACTCAATTTAGTGGAAAACTTCGGTCAGAATCTGCATTTTTTCCAGAGCGCGGCTTACGGTTCAGAATGGGAATGGGCGCCATTTACGGTTTTGCTGGCTTCAGCCCTTAACGGACTCGGAGAAGGAACAAACGCATTCATTTATCATTTTGCATATTGGGGTCATGTGGCGGTCATGTTCATCTTCGTGAATTTACTGATTCACACCAAACAGTTTCACGAAATGACCGCGCTGCCGAATGTTTTTTTTGGATCACTGGATTATCCGCACGCCATTGCTCCGCTGGCCGATTTGGAAGATGAAAGTGCATGGGAGGAAGGACGCATCGGCATCAGCAAAATTGAGCACTTAACCTGGAAACAGGGACTCGACCTCTTTTCCTGCACAGAATGCGGACGCTGTCACGACGTCTGCCCAACATTTGTCACCGACAAACCTCTCACTCTAAAATGGTTTAATCAATCACTTTTGCATCATTTGCGAAAAGAGGAATCGACACTTTTCCGGACAGGCTCGACCGCTGATGAAAAGACACTGGTCGGCGAGATTATTCGTCCGGAAACACTTTGGGCCTGTACGACCTGCCGCGCATGTGAAGAGGTCTGTCCGGTTTCAATTGAGCATGTGCCGCGTATTCTCGGATTACGCCAGCATCAAACCATGATGGAAGAGGCTTATCCTCCTGAAATGGCCAACACTTTTAAAGGCCTTGAGCGTAATTTCAATCCATGGGGTATCGGATTTGACCAGCGGGCGGATTGGGCAGATGGACTGGATGTCCCCTTGATGGCCGACACGAAAGCGGAAGATATTGATGTGCTGATGTGGGTCGGCTGCGCAGGTTCGTTTGACAGCAGAAACCAGAAAATCGCGCGTGCCACCGCCACGCTATATCAAAAAGCCGGAGTTAAATTTGCGATGTTGGGCACCGAAGAAAAATGTACGGGAGACCTTGCGCGGCGTTCCGGAAACGAAATGCTCTTTCAAATGCTGGCCGGTGAAAACGTGGAAACTTTGAATAATTATAAAATCAAAAAAATTGTCACTGCTTGTCCCCACTGCCTTAACAGTATCAAAAATGAATATCCGCAACTGGGCGGCGATTACGAGGTTTTTCATCATTCACAGTTCATCGCCAAGTTGGTGGATGAAGGGAAATTGCCTGTCGGAAGCAATCTCAAAGACACCATCACCTATCACGATCCCTGCTATCTTGGACGCTACAATAATGAATATGAAGCCCCCAGGAACCTGTTGAAACATGCGGCCAGCGAGCCGATGCGAGAAATGCCACGACACGGCAGGGAGAGTTTCTGTTGCGGCGCCGGAGGTGCGCGTATGTGGATGGAGGAGACAATCGGTACACGCATAAACGAAAACCGTACCGAAGAAGCAATCCAAACCGGTGCTTCAACTGTTGCTACCGGATGTCCTTTCTGTATGACCATGATCAGTGACGGAATCGCCGCCAAAGGCAAAACCGATTCAATGCAGGCTAAAGATATCTCTGAAATCGTGCTGGAAGCCGTTGAAGCGGCTTAACCTGCATAACTTTACGCTGTCTGAAATGTTCCACTCCTCTGGATAATTCAGACGGCCGCATATTTCCTTCCTGCCATTTAGTTATTCCCTCGCAGGTAGAATTCCAGAGGATTGAATCAAATATCCTTTAGGAGCATTGAAGCGTCCAGAGAAAGGCGATTTAGTTAAATTATAATAAGGAAGAAATTTGAATTTATTAGTCTAATCTGCTAGACTTTAGTTAATTATTCAAATTTATTGAAACAGATGTGGAATTAATTTAGACCTAGCAGTATTTCACTGGAAATGGAGACAAGATGACTTTAAGAGGTATCTATGAAAACGGAAGTGTTCGTTTGCTCGATGCAGGAAAAGGACTGTACGAGGGACAGGAAGTCAGTTTAATCCTGACTCCTATTGCATCCAATCTTGAAAAGGCAAAGCAAAACGATGCAATCACCGAACTGCTGGAACACCCTATCCAAGTTGAATCTTATGAACATTTGAGTCGGGAACAAAGCCATGAGCGACACGTTTTTCATTGATTCCAACATCTGGCTTTACGCGTTTTTGGAACCTAAAGAATAAAGATCCTCGACACTCTCAGGCGAAACAACTGATTTCATCAACTAAAAATATTATTATCAGCGAACAGGTACTTGCAGAGGTTTCAGTGAACTTGTTGAAAAAAGGTGGATTCGCTGAAAAACGACTACTTCTTATTCTCGAATCATTTTACAGCCGTTACAAGGTAGTAGTCTCTCATCCTTTTCTTCATGAAAAA
>JAESQU010000209.1 GCA_016764995.1 SAR324 cluster bacterium
CACGTGACCGTCACAGACGTAACTTCCGGATATGCCGTGTTGAGTATGATGGGTCCGGAATCACGTAATTTACTGGCCAAACTTACTCCGGTGGATTTGTCGAATGAAGCGTTTCCATTCGGCAGCGCGCAAGAAATCGAAATCGGCTATGGCAACGCCCTCGCTTTTCGCATGACTTATGTCGGAGAATTGGGCTGGGAAATTTATGCGCCAACCGAATTCGCCCAGGACATTTACGATAAAATCCTTGCAGCCGGATCCGAACATGGATTGAAACTGGCGGGAATGCACGCACTCAATTCGCTGCGTTTGGAAAAAGCCTTCCGGCACTGGGGACACGACATTACGGACGAAGACACACCACTGGAGGCCGGACTCGGATTTGCGGTTAAGTTTGATAAACCCGGAGGTTTCATTGGACGTGACGCGCTGTTGCGTCAAAAAGATGAAGTGTCAAAAACAAAAAGCGGAGTTTTGAAAAAACGTCTGGTGCAGTTTGCACTCGAAAATCCGGAACCGCTGCTTTATCACAATGAACCAATTTGGTTTGAAGGCAGAATAGTCGGCGATCTGACTTCAGGAATGTACGGTCATACCATTGGAAGTTGTCTTGGAATGGGCTATGTTTCACACGATGACGGTGTGACAAAGGATTTGCTTGAATCAAGTGTTTTTGAAATCGAAGTCGCCGGAGAACGTTACAAAGCTCGCCCATCTCTTAAGGCATTTTACGATCCGAAAAGCGAACGGGTGCGGATGTAGCAGCTTGCAAACGCTTACTGCTTCGAATTAGTTTTAAGAGCACTTCACTCAGGAGTCGGCTTTAATTGTTTTTACCAATCGCAAAATTTGATTTTTATAATTCATGCTAGACAAATTCCATTACGACCAGTTCAGGCAGCAGGGCTATGTAGTCGTTCCAAATTTTGTTACGGATTCATTAGTTGAGCAGGCGCGTGAAAGATTTGATCCGCTGTTTCGCGGAGAGTTTGAAACCGGTATCCAGCCCGATGAATGGAACTGGCAGCACGGAAAGAGCGATCCGAGTTTAACTCGACAAATCTGCAACGGCTGGAAAGCGGATCGTACAATCGCCCGCCTTGTGTTGAGTCAGGAAGTCGGCAAAGACTGTGCGCTGCTGATGAACTGGGACGGTTCACGCATCAATCAGGACAATGTCATCTGGAAGCCAGCTGGAGCAAAACCCTTAGGTTTTCATCAGGATAACACATACCAACAGTGGATTGACCCGCCGTCAATGGTAACGTGCTGGCTGGCGCTCGATGACACTCATCCTGATGGAGGAACCATCGAATATGTTACGGGTTCGCATAACTGGCCGGTTTCCTCTGAACTGCACGGTTTTCATGCACCGGAAGATTATCATGAAGGTTTACATTCTGCAGCAGAAAGTTTGGGCGTTGCCGAATATGAGATTGTTCAACTGAAAGTGAATGCGGGAGATGCGGTATTTCATCATGGAGGGACATGGCACGGATCCGGGAGTAATCGTACTGAAAACCCGAGACGCTCTGTGGTTGCCCATTGCATGAACAGTGAGAGCCGCCATCATCCTACAAATCTAAGCCCGATTTACAGCCGTTACAAGAAGCAGAACAGCCTGGAACTGGATGAGAGTTTCTTTCCCGTACTCTGGCACAAGAATGGACATCGCACCGCATTTTTAGACCGTGATTGATGTAGTCGTAAAAGGAACTCGGGAGCGGCCACACTTTAGATGAAAACGGCGGGACTTGCCTGAAATTGTTTTGCTAAGGCTTTTGCCTGTAATGCAGTAATGGAGCGCTTGGCATTCAAAATTTCCGATACATGCCCTTGAGAACCAAAAACATGAATCATATCTTTCTGCTTGAGTCCATTTAATTCCATCAAAAATTTCAGACATTCTGCTGGTGTACTTAGTTCTGCTAAATTCAGCAAATCCGCATCTTTCCTTTCTTCATAACTCTCGACCAAAAGTTCAATCACTTCAAGTAGTGGCTCCAAAGGATGATCATCACGATCTTCTAAACAATCCACTATATCCAACATTAAATCATAAAGACACTGATATTCAACCTCATTTTTCGGTATTCGAAGCAAATTTGTAATTGGCGGATAGTGTTTTTCCAAATTTGCGAGTGCTACATTCATTGTTTCCAATCTCCCGTGTCATATTCAGAATGGGTTAAAATTCGACGGATATAAACTTTTTTGCGATTAAAATGTATGCTGGCAATTAAACGATATTTATTCCCTCCGATGTTAAAAACCGTTTTATTGCCAACCGAATCCACACTGTTTGAAAAAGATGAACGAAGTTCTGAGAGATTTGCATAATCTGTTTTTGACAAAATTCTGAACCAGCGAAGCAAGTGATTTTTTGCGTCCGGATGCTGTATGTAAAAGGTTTTCAGCGCTCTTTTGGTAATAATGTGCATTCACGGGTTCCATTTATGCTAACATTAAAATTTTATTCTGGCAAACTAAAATATCGCAAATGGGGATATTTTCAAGTCATCATGTTTAGGCTCTCCGAAAATCCTAGTAAAAAAATTTAGCAAAAACAATTTTTTCAAGCAAGAACACTGTCTATCAGTTGGGCTCCGCGTGAAGCCATGAAGTAGAGCCCCATGTAGTGGGTAATTTCCTGAGGGTGGCTTGCACTGGCTGGAAGTCCTATTTCCTCGACCACGCTACGGGGCAGGTCATAGGTAGAACAACCCTTGTCATAAACGAGAACTTCTTTCAAACCTGGAAGCATCTCGTGATTTCTGGCGGAAAGCAGGGTCAACACAAAATCCATTACACAGATGTCCGTGCAGATGCCTACTACCAAAACATTTGTCAGTTGATTTTCCATGACCCAGTCAATAACTGCATTGGTCCCATCCTGCTGAAACGCACCGATGAAACCGTTAATGCAGTCTTTGCGAACCAAGGTCGCTTGCGGATCATTTTCCAGCCACTTCAGTTCCGGAACTAAATCCTCCTCACCGGTTCCGCGTTCGCAATGTGGCGGATAAGGTGGTTCCGGTTTTCCGGGATCATGCGTGTCAAGAAGTGCAAGCACAGGCATCTTCTGTTTGGTGAACGCACGTGCCAATCGGTCTGTTTCTGCAACCATCATTGAAACTTGTTCATTTGGAGTTTGGGGCGCAAGATTTCCTGCACCGACTGTAGCAAAGCCGTTGACTTCATCAACAATGATCAAACCGAATCCTTGTCCGTTTTCCCGCAAATCAAGTTCATTTTTTGAGAGCGGCATCGATTCAGCTATTTCTTGGAGAATTGTTTCTGTAGACATGTTTTAATCTCACTTTTTTTTGAAATTGACGAATTTCTATTCTTGATTTAATTGGAAACTGAATGCTAAATGATGCAGTATAAGTGTATCAAGTTAAAAGTGTTTTTTTCAAAGCAAACCTTATTTTTTTATTTTAAAACCTGATCCTTCAGTGACTTTTATTTTACTTTTAATAAATTATTTACATCGCGACAAATCTTAATCATTATGACTCAAATCGTTGGTGTTGATGTAGGTGGTACTTTTACGGACCTCGTTCTTTTTGATACAGAAACAGAAAGCGTTAAAATTTCCAAAGTTCCAAGTACGCCTGAAAACCAGTCCTTTGGTGTAATGAGCGCGCTTGGATCGGTCGGAGCATCGCTGGAGGATATTGATGAAGTCATCCACGGTACGACTGTGACGACCAATGCTTTGCTGGAACGCAAAGTCAGCCGTGTCGGTTTAATTACGACCAGAGGATTTCGTGATGTGTTGGAATTGGGACGCCGCACCCGCCCCAAACCATACGGAATGACCGGTAGTTTCGAGTGCATCATCCCCAGAGAATTACGGCTTGAAGTTGGAGAACGTGTTGATTGCGATGGCGATATCGTGGAGCACTTGAATGAAGAAGATGTCCTGAAAGCAGTGGAGCAATTATTGGAATCAGGGGTAGAGGCGCTGGTAATTCATTTTCTACATTCATACAAAAATGATATTCATGAACGCAAAACTGAAGAAATAGCCAGAAAGATCTGGCCGAACACATTTGTCACCCGCGGTAGTGCTTTGGTTTCAGAATTTCGTGAGTATGAACGCGGCACAACTGCAGCCATCAACGCAGCCATTCAGCCGGTATTGCATCGTTATATTGAGCGTCTACAGCAAAAACTCAAAGAGGAAGGATACAGCAAAGATTTACTGGTCATGCAGGGAAACGGCGGTACAGTTTCTTCCAGAATAGTTGCGGAAGACGCGGTTAAAACCGTAATGTCCGGACCAGCTTCGGGAGTGATGGCTGCTGCATATACTGCTTCGCAGTCCGGATTTAACAAGGTTGTAACGTATGATATGGGCGGAACAAGCTGCGACGTTGGTTTAATTGTAAACGGAATTCCGCAAGTCACTTCCGAACTTGAAATTGAATATGCGATGCCGATTCATGTTCCCATGGTTGATGTCCACACCATCGGTGCGGGTGGTGGAAGTCTTGCCTGGGTCAATGACGCGGGGTTACTGCATGTTGGGCCGGAAAGCGCAGGGGCACAACCGGGGCCGATTTGCTATGGACGTGGCGGTCAAAAACCAACCATTACGGATGCCAACCTCGTGCTTGGCCGTTTGAATCCGAATGCTTTGCTGGCGGTTGAAAATCCGGTTTCATTGGAAACTGTGCGCAATTCTTTAGTTGAAGAAGTCGGTTCAAAGTTAGGCTTGGAGGATGCGGAAGAAATCGCCGCGGCAATTGTGAGAATTGCCAACATGAATATGGCAGGTGCGCTGCGTTTAGTTTCACTGGCGAGAGGTTATGATCCACGTGATTTTGCGCTGTTTGCTTTTGGGGGAGCTGGCCCCTTACATGCGGTTGCCCTCGCAAGTGAGCTGGGTATTCCCAAAGTTCTGGTGCCGATGCGGCCTGGAATCACAAACGCGGTCGGTTGCGTGGTTGCCGATGTGAGACACGATTATGTGAACTCCATCAATATCCCGCTGGCACAGGTCGAAATGGATCAGGTGGAGCAAATATTTTGCAGACAAATTGAAGCAGGAAAAACGATCATTGAAACGGAAGGTGTGGAAATCGAGGAATTGCTCGTCATTCACGATGTTGATATGCAGTTTCAGGGACAAACCCACATTCTCAACTTTCCGGTACAGGAAACCAGACTCAGCCGCGAATCATTACAGTCCGCATTTGAAAAAGCATACTGGGAACGCTTTGGTGTTGAACTTCCGGAAATCCGCGCCGTGCTGGTTAATTTACACACTGCTGTTATCGGAAGACGCAAACCGGTGCCGTTGGCGGCTTTGATGTCGGCAAAAGATCAAATGGAAAAAATTGATGACTGCCGTGCAGGAAGCCGCCGTGTTTGGTTTGAAACAGGTTGGAAAGAGACCGCTGTTTATAAAAGAGAATTACTGCCGGTAAAGGCAAAATTCAACGGCCCCGCGGTAATTGAACAGTTGGACACAACTATTATTGTTGAACAGGAAAATCAGGTGGAAGTTGATTTGAACGGAAATTTGATTATTTCGCTTTAATCCTGTTTTTTACTTTTTATAAAAATAAAACTCAAAAAACACAGAAAAAAATATATTGAGCATGAACTTAATGTGGGGTAGTATAGCTATAAATTAACACACTAATAGATGGATAAATCATGCGGACAGTTCAAATGACTCTAGATGAAAAATTGGTGTCTCAAGTAGATCAGGTGATCCGTGAACTAAAGATAAGCCGTTCACGCTTC
>JAESQU010000210.1 GCA_016764995.1 SAR324 cluster bacterium
AATAAAGGAATGCGTAAGTTCAGGCTGATACTCATTTCCGCAACCGCGAACATTCTTCAGAACATCAAAAAAGTTTCCGGCAAGAGTAATGCTGTCTACAGGCTGAACCCGCTTTCCATTTTGAATTAGAAACCCCTGGACTCCAATCGAAATATCACCGCTGACAGGATCGCATCCAGCTTGTCCTTCGAGCTGAGTGACGAGCAGACACTTGTTGTTTAGGGCGCAAAGCTGTTTCAAACTGTGCCCGCCTTTCGGCCAGACCAAATTGTGCGAACGGGTGCCGATGCCTCCGGAATATCCACGTACCGCGTGTCCGGTGGAGTATTTGTTTTCTTTGCTTGCAGACTCGACGTGATATAAAAAATTGCGAAAAACACCATCTTCAATCAACGGAAGCGGTTTTGTCAATATTCCCTCTGCATCTAAAAAACAGGAACGGTTCCCTCCTGGACGATGTGGATCATCGAAAAGAGTCAGTTCAGGAATGGCAATTGTTTCGCCGAGTTTTCCCTGAAGTCGTGACATTCCACGCTGTGCGGATTCGGCGGAAAATGCTCCGAAAAACATTCCCAAAAATCTCGGTGCCATATATTCATCCAGCACCACGGGTAATTTTCCACCTGAAATCGGTGAGGCCTTCAGCAATTCTGCCGCCTTTTCTACGGCTTCGGTGCCAATTCGTTTTCCTGCCTGCGGATCCCACTCACGCCGATGATAAATCTGCATTCCGGATTTTCTTGAATCTCCGTCCTGCAAAAGTGGTCCGCACCACGCGGCAACTACATTCGATTGCTGACTGTAGGAAACGCCTCTGCTGGAAAGCAAAAGTGACTCGCTTCGTCCGCGTGAAACTCCAAGATACGGAATTGAAACCACGCGCTCATCCGCAACTTTTACTGCATCCTCAATCGACAAGCCGAGTTCTGTCAGCTGCTCTGTATTCAGCTGATCAAGCTCCGGATTATATAGTTCAAGGGTTGCAGGATCCGGAATTTCCGCAGGCGCGTCCAGCATTTCAACTTCCGTTGGATCCTGCAGTTTTGCGTTTTCACAAGCATTTCGGAATGCATGCGCAATTGATTCTGAACTCAAGCGCTCTGTTGACGCAAGTCCTGTTCGGCCTCCGTCAAGTACTCTGACTCCCAAACCAAGGCTCGTCGATTGTTCAACTTTTTCGACTTTTCCATCCCGAATTTCAACATCCAGCGAATCATTACGTTCAACCACCACATCAACATCTTTATGTCCTTTTTCTGCTGCCAGCATTAAAACATGTTCTGCAGCCTGCTTCATATCAAACATTTGTCTTATTCCCTTTTTCCCGTGCATTAAAAATTTATTAAAACCCCGCATGATCCACATCTGTACGTGAACGATTTCGGCTGGAACAATTATACACTTATCAGCACCGATTAAAAACTGCTTTATGCTGTAAGCTGATCTATCAATTTATGGAGCATTTGATTCACAACCCGCTTGCCACTTGGCTCCAGTTTTTATAGACTCAATTCCGGCTATTGATTGCGGACCGGCAAACAATTTGTGGATGCGGATTTCAAAAAATTAACAAGAGAATGATGAAAAAATATACTTTTGCAGTGGTCGGTGCCCTGGGAAATGTGGGGACAGAAATGCGCAATATTCTGGAAAAGAGTGCGCTGCCAATCGGAAATCTAGTGCTGATGGATGTTGTGCAAAACGCGGGAAAAAAAATCCGTTGGCGTGATGCGGAATATTCTGTAATTGAGGCAAAACCTGATTCATTTTCGGGGTGCGATATCGCGATTATGAGCGCCGGTGCTGACGCATCACTGGAATTATCTCCAGAAGCAGTTAAAAGGGGCTGTGTGGTGATCGACAATTCTACCGCATTCCGGATGGTTCCGGAACATCCGCTGGTTATTCCTGAAGTCAATGCGGATGCATTGGAAAATCACCGGGGAATAATCGCCAATCCAAATTGCTCGACGATCCAAATGCTCGTCGCACTCAAACCGATTCATGATAATTACAGAATCAAACGTGTAATCGTCAGTACATATCAAGCCGTCAGCGGTTCCGGACAAGCTGCGGTGGAAGAACTACAAAAGCAGACTCATGCTTTTGCAAATGGAGAGGACATGCGGAGTTCCGTTTATCCGCACCAAATTGCTTTCAATGTTTTACCCCACATTGATGTTTTTCTGCAAAATGGATACAGCAAAGAAGAAATGAAAATGATTTTGGAAACAGCAAAAATCCTTGATCCTGAAATTAAAATTACTGCCACAACTGTCAGAGTCCCGGTAACGACAGGACACAGCGAAAGCCTGAATATTGAGACCGAAAAACACTTTGAAGTAGAAGATGTCAAAACACTAATGGCGGCATCTCCTGGAATTGAACTTGAGGATGATCCGGAAAATAATGTTTATCCGCTCGCAATCAATGCCGCAGGAAAAGACGCAGTTTTTGTCGGTCGAATTCGCCGGGATTTTTCTACGGAAAACGCACTGAACATGTGGTGTGTTTCAGATAATCTGCGTAAAGGTGCCGCGCTTAATACCGTGCAAATTGCAGAAGAACTTGTAAAACGGGACTTGGTAAGAGTTCCATAGATTTCAATAAATATCAGAAAATAGATGAAGGAAAATAACGGCCACGCTGATTCAATCATCGTGATGAAATTTGGCGGAACCAGCGTCAGGAATGAGGAATCCCGTGCCCACTCAATCAAACATATTCGCAGTCACTCAGACGCAGGGAAACAAGTGGTGGTGGTGGTCTCCGCCATGGGACGCAAAGGGGAGCCATATGCGACTGACACTCTGATCTCACTGCTCAAAGATCTTGGTGAGCCGGTCAATCCGGCCGAACTTGATTCAGTAATGAGTCTTGGCGAAACCATTAGTTCTGCCTTTTTTTCGCATTTGCTCTGTCAAAATGGACTACCGGCAGAGGCTTTTACAGGAAGACAAGCGGGCATCTTAACCGACGATAATCCAGGAAACGCAAAAATTCTGGAGATTTATCCGGCGCGAATTGTAAGTGCCTTGAATCGCGGTAAAATCGCAGTCGTGGCAGGTTTTCAGGGAACGACTGCGGCAGGTGACGTCCGCACTCTTGGCCGCGGTGGCAGTGATACAAGCGCCGTTGCGCTGGGCGCCGCTTTGAATGCGGAAAGAGTAGAAATTTATTCTGATGTAGATGGTATCGCTAATTGTGATCCACGTCAAATTTCGGTTGCGTCTTTTATGGATACTATTAGTGCCGCACAAATTCTAAGTATGGCGAATGAAGGAAGTTCGGTGATACATCCGAGGGCAGTCAAAGCATCCCTCAAAACAAAAACACCGATAGTCGCCCGCAACACTTTCAGCAATGCGGCAGGTACTATTATTTTCCATCATGAATCTGCCAACCAAAGCGAACAGGTCACGCTGGCGCACAGAGAAAACATGGCGCTCATCGTCTTTGAAAACGCAACGGATGCTCAAAGATTAGTTCCGGAAATGATCCCGATTGATGAATGCAGATTTCTTATAAAAAATGACATCTATCTGGAAAATAGCTTAAAGCTGCTGAAAACATCCTTGGGTACTCTAAAGCTGGAAGAAGGCTGGTCCACGATTTCAGTCGTCTTTGACAAGTCGGCTGAAGAAAGCATAAATGTTCCGCAAACTGAAATCATTCCTTCCAGCAACAATGTGATTTGTTATCTGCTGAAAGAAGATCGTCTGGAGGTTTCTTTACAGCTTTTGTATGATCATTATCTATTGAAAAGTCAGTAAAAAATCAAAATTCCACACTCGTTTGTAATTTCCGCTTCTGCGGGAATGACAGCTTTTAAAGTGTTTTTCATCTCTTAGTTTAACTACAATTACCAAACATCATTTATTCTACTATCGAAGTGTTTTGAGAAGAAATGGCTGAAAGTTGAGGGACACTAAGTCCGCATTCTTGTAATTGAAAAATAACACTAAAAACTGAGGTTAAATGTCCGCATTTGAAAAAGAAGAATACGAAATCCGCATTGCCAAGGTGCGGAAAAGTATGGATGAAAAAAATATTGAAATCTTGATTGTTACTGATCCCTCCAACATGGCGTGGTTGACGGGTTATGACGGTTGGTCGTTTTATGTGCAACAGTGTGTGGTGCTGACTTTGGAGGGTGAGCCGCTGTGGTTTGGACGCGGAATGGATGCGAATGGAGCAAAGCGTACGGCCTTCATGCGGCACGAAAATATCATCGGTTATGCGGACGATTATGTGCAAAATCCGGAGAAGCATCCCATGGATTATTTGAGTGGAATTTTCAAAGAAACATCCGGAATGCCTGCCACCGGAGCTTCCGGCGGTGCTGGCTGGGCACAAAAAACAATCGGAGTGGAAAAAGACAACTATTATTTTACTGCGTCTTGTTTTGAATCCTTGCAGAAAAATTTACCACAAGCAAATTTTGTGGATGCAACGGCTTTGGTCAATTGGCAGCGTACCGTGAAATCTCCGCGTGAATTGGATTTTATGCGTAAAGCCGCGCGAATTGTGGAAAAAATGCACGCCCGCATTTTAGATGTAATTGAACCCGGTATGCGCAAAAATGATTTGGTGGCAGAGATTTATCATGCGGCCATTTCCGGAGTCGCCGACACTTCCGAAACAAAAGGCTTTGGCGGAGATTATCCGGCGATTGTACCAATGACTCCCACTGGAGCTGACGCCTCAGCCGCGCATTTGACTTGGGATGATCGGCCAATTCCAAATAATTCCGGAACATTTTTTGAAATTGCGGGATGTTATCGCCGCTACCATTGTCCGCTCTGCCGCACAGTTTATTTGGGAACGCCGCCGCAGAAATATCTTGATGTGGAAAAAGCTGTTTTGGAAGGAATTGAAGCCGGACTGGAAGCCGCAAAACCCGGCAACCTGGCCGAAGATATTGCTGCTGCCTGGAGCAAAACGATTGCAAAGTATGGTTATGAAAAAGACAGCCGCTGCGGGTATCCGATCGGTTTGAGCTATCCTCCGGATTGGGGTGAGCGTACAGTCAGTTTCCGGAAAGGTGATAAAACGGTGCTGGAGCCAAATATGACTTTCCATTTTATGCCCGCTCTCTGGTTTGAGGATTGGGGCTTGGAAACAACGGAAAGCATTTTAATCACCGAAACAGGCGCGGAAACTTTAGCCAATGTTCCCCGGAAGTTGTTTGTGAAACCGTGAAAAAGGTTCGAAAATAGTACATTCAAGATGTTTGATAACATCCTCAAAATTCTGCTTCCGGAAAATTCCTTTTAACGCAATAGAGAGTAAGCCGAACCAAAACGTCCGACAACTGTGAGCCAGCAAATACTTCCGAAAATTACGGCCAATGTTGGAAAGTGCTCCGGAAACAAACAAATGATGATATAAAATAAGATTGTTTCTGAGCCTTCTGCCAAACCACTCAAATAATAAAATGCCTTCTGTCCATGTGCCTTTGAGGAAATACCCTGTTTTTCCGCAGCAATTGCAAATGCCAAAAAACTGGAACCTGTACCCATAAAAGCAAAAACTAAAAACGTTGCTGCCAAACTATTTTTCTCTGGATTGGCCAGTGCGAAGCCCAAAATAACTGCGGAATAAAAAATAAAATCGCAGGTGATGTCGAGGTAACCACCTAAACTCGTAATACCGTTTCGGCGGGCAACCGCACCGTCCAATCCGTCGAAAAAACGGTTGAGCAAAATCACAACCAGGGCCGCAGAATAAAGTTTTATCCAGATTAAAGGAACTGCAATCAGCCCAATTCCGAAACCAACGAGCGTAATGTTGTTGGCAGAAATATTTTGGGGGACATAATCCGCAATGTCTTCCATTGTCGGATGTACAAACGTATTCGCCCAGCGATCGAGCATGTGGTTTTTTTCGTAAT
>JAESQU010000016.1 GCA_016764995.1 SAR324 cluster bacterium
CACTCCTGCCATGTGTCGTAATCCTGGTCATCCAGCAAGGGGTAGTGAATCAGATCCTCCGGTGTTCTCAGAGGATGCGTTTTTTTTAATAATTCCGGACTGCACACCGGTGAAAATTCGACGACCATTAACTTGTCGCAGAGCAGTCCCGGCCAATCTCCTTTGCCCCAGACAACCGCCAAATCTGTTCCATCTGTGGCGAAATCAGGATCATTGTTCGAAATTTTCAAATGAAGGTTAACTTCAGGATACTTCTGGTAAAAAGCACCCAGACGGTGCACAAGCCAATTTGCTGAAAAAGACGAACCAACCCCGACTACTAAAGTATCTTCCGCATCGTAATTGCGGATATTTTCCAAACTATCGGCGATTCCATGTAAACCACTAACCACTGACGGAAGTAATTTTTGACCTTCCTCTGAAAGAAATACTTTGCGTTTTTCGCGGTGAAAAAGTTTCACACCGAGGTGCTCTTCCAATGCTTTGATTTGGTGACTCACCGCGGCTTGGGTTACAAAGAGTTCTTTAGCCGCATTTGTAAAACTTAGGTGACGTGCCACAGACTCGAAAGTGTGAAGAAAATTGAGTGAAGGGAATCCATTAAAACTATCCATAAATATTCCTAATCCTAATCATTAAAAAAGATCAATTGTAAATAATGCTAATCACTTGTAAAACAAATATTGAGCTGATTCAAGAGAATAATTAACTATTAATACTATTTTAGTCAAATTGTTATTTTGATAAGTACAGATAATTTATAAATCTTTTGAAAGCAATTAATTTTTAAACCACATTTGAGTTTTTTTCATGTTAGTACGTTCCTACTCGTTTATTCTTGTCGCCTGTTTTATGTGGTCATTGAATCCTGTGGCCAATAAAGTAGCGCTTGTAGATATTGCGGTTCCGCAGCTTGTTTTAATGAGAGCAATTATTTCTGCGATAATCCTGTTGATAATATCATTATTATTGGGGCATCACTTTAATCCAAAGCAGATTGGCTGGAGGCCCTTTGTTTTAGGCATTCTTGATCCAGGTTTAACTTCTCTTCTTTTTGTCACTTCACTTACGGTGCTGAGTGCTTCCAACACAGTCCTGGTTATGGCACTTATGCCTTTTTCACAGCCGATTCTAGGACGACTTGTTTTAAAGGAAGAGTTCCAGTCTTCGGTTTTCGCCGGTGCGTTACTAGCTGTTTTTGGACTTGCCATATTTTTCATGGGAGAAGAGTTTAATGGGTCAGACAGTCTTTGGGGCAACGTACTTTTGTTTACAGTATTTTTATTGATGGTCGTGAGTCAATTACTGACACGTAAAATAATGATAACTGAAATTCCGGCGATTCTAGTCACCTCAAGTCAGATGATTTCGGCATCGTTTGTTTTACTCGCGTATCTGCTTTTATTCGGCGATCTTGATCTTCCGCTGCAAGCATCATCTGGAACAATGATGACTTTAGTTTATTTGGTATTTTCAATGGCAATTCCATTTTTCCTCTACAACCAGGCAATGCGCCACCTTCCGGTAGGCATCGCGAGTTTGTTGCTCGTTTTGATCATTCCTTTCGGATTTTTATTCGCGGCAATTTTCCTGGGAGAAGAGATCACTTGGATTAAAGCAACCGGTGCAATGCTGGTTATGATTGGGGTTGCACTTCCGCATCTTTTGCAGACAGGCAGAAAACATTTTAGTGTTCAGCATAAATGAAAAAGTAAATTAATCAATGAGTAAAGAAATAGAAAAAGCGGCTCTGATCGGCGGAGGTGTTATCGGAGGAGGATGGGCCGCGCGCTTGTTGTTGAACGGTATTGATGTAAACGTCTATGACCCGTCTGAAACTGCGGAGCGAACTCTGAACGAAATGCTCGCCAATGCCAAACGGGCCTATTCCAAACTAACAATGGCTCCGCTCCTAAAACCGGGCAAGCTGGTTTTTCTGGACTCCATTGAGAAGGCAGTTCAAGATGTGGCCTTTGTTCAGGAGAGTGCGCCCGAACGTCTCGAGCTGAAGCGTTCCATTTTAAACCAAATCGATCAATACACGCCGGAAACCGCGCTGATTTGTTCCTCCACTTCCGGATTAAAACCTTCCGCCCTGCAATCCGAAATGAAGCATCCGGAACGCTTCATGGTCGGCCATCCTTTTAATCCCGTCTATCTTTTGCCCCTTGTTGAAATTTGCGGAGGCGAAAATACTTCCGCTGAGTCCAAACAAAGTGCAGCTAATTTTTATCGTCAAATCGGCATGAAGCCCTTGATTTTACGCAAGGAAATTGACGCCTTCATTGCCGACCGTTTACTGGAAGCGGTCTGGCGTGAGGGACTTTGGCTGATTCGAGATGACGTGGCGACCACCGAAGAATTGGATGACGCGATTCGTTTCGGTTTTGGTCTGCGCTGGGCGCAAATGGGTTTGTTTGAAACCTATCGTGTTGCCGGAGGTGAAGCCGGAATGCGTCACTTCATTTCACAATTCGGTCCGACTTTAAGTTTACCATGGACGAAACTCATGGATGTTCCAGAACTGAATGAAGAGTTGATTGAAAAAATCGTCTCGCAATCCGACGCGCAATCCGGAATGCATTCCATCCGTGAATTGGAACGAATTCGCGATGATAATCTGGTGGCCATCATGCAGGGACTCAAACTCCACGATTGGGGCGCCGGTGCGGTTCTTAAAGAATACGAAGAACGTCTCTACAAAAAAGCACATTCCGGAGTTGTTTCGAGCGAACCGGACTTCTCAAAACCTCTCAGTTTGCATGAATCCAAGGTGCGGCCGGATTGGCTGGATTATAACGGACACATGACGGAAAGCCGATACCTCCAGGTTTTCGGTGATGCGACAGACGCACTGCTAAACTTTATCGGCATGGACGAAACTTACCGGAAGCAAGGTTTTTCGGTGTACACGGTAGAAACTCACATCCGGCATCTGCTTGAAGTCGCAGGCGGTGAACCGCTTTCTGTCAAAACTCAATTACTCGGTTTTGACGAAAAACGTTTCCGGATTGTTCATAAACTGATTCATGTTTCTTCCGGAGATGTGCTGGCAACCGGTGAACACATGCTTTTGTCGGTCAACACGAACGAAGGAAAGGCTTGTCCATTTGGCAAAATTCTTTACGAAAAACTTGAAAAAATCTGGCAAGGACACCAGAATCTAGACGTTCCTGATTATGCTGGAAAGGGAATCAGGCGTCTTGAACAGTGACAACATTCATTAAATGATGCAACCGCAAAAACTTGTTATTACCGTTTTTGCGGGAATGACAAAAAAACAAAGCTTCATACTGAGCACCAACTTAAATATCTGAGCATCATCTTTTCCATTCTCTATGTATATGGTATTGCACGTTATATAATTATTGACTAAAGTATGTGTAATTTCCATAAAGAAGAAAATGCTTTGCAGACAATATCATGAAGATAAGCAAGAACAATTCATTTCCTTCATGACCTTAATCTTGAAAAATAACATAAATTTCTGTTGAATGAAATGGAGTCTAAAGGTAAAAATATTATTACGTTGATTTCCGAAATCATCGAGCGGCGTGGTCACGAGTCTTATCTGGGAGAAGGATTGAGTATGCGGGAACACATGCTTCAGACCGCTTTTCTGGCGGAAAATGAGGGTGGTTCGGATGAAGAAATCGCGGTTGCCTTGTTGCACGACATCGGACATTATACCGATGAATTTCCAGAAGATTCCCTGGAAAAAGGACAAAATAATTTTCACGAAGATTGCGGAGCAAATATTTTGTCTGGTTTTTTTCCTGAAACAGTTGTTGAGGCAGTTCGACATCACGTTGAGGCTAAACGTTATTTGTGTGCAGTGGAAAGCGGATATTTCGCTTGTCTTTCAGAGGCTTCGGTGAATTCATTGAATGTACAGGGCGGCCCAATGAGTGAAGATGAAGTTGGAAAATTTGAAAAATATGCCTGTAAAAAACTGTCTGTTAAAGTCCGGAAATGGGATGATGCCGCCAAAGTCGTAGGAATGTCCACACCACCCTTTTCACACTATGTTCCAGTTTTGGAAAGAGTTTTGATAACCAGAGAAAAATAACTAAAAACGATTCAATTTAATAAAAGGAAAACCATGAATTACGATGTGATTATAACTTGTGCCGTAACAGGTTCCGGTGACGACACCGGAAAACATCCGCAACTCCCAAAAACTCCGAAAGAAATTGCAAATGCCGATGGTCGCGCAAGCTATGATTCTGGGCGGGAATGTACGTGTCGGCTTGGAAGACAATCTCTATCTTGAAAAAGGGGTGCTCGCCAGCAATGGACAATTGGTTGAGCGGGCTGTGCAAATCGTTGAACGACTTGGAGGGCGGAATCTCAGTCCTGCCGAAACCCGTCAAAAACTCAGCTTAAGCAAGCGTTGAGAATTGGTGGATCTGTAAAAAGTCCTAAAACCGTGTCATTTCGAGTGAAGCGAGAAATCTTGTAAAGCTGCAACATTAGTTAAGATTTCTCTCTACGGTCGAAATGACAAGACATACGATGGATATGACTGTATGATTTAAGACATTTTAACAAACCGTCTTAATTACGTAAACAGCTAAACGAATTTAAATGAGGCCATGATAGCACTAAAAAGAGACTACTCTCCACAGCCGGATTTAAGCCATGCATCAGAACGAATTGACTTGGCCTGCGCCTTCCGCTGGACTGTCCGTTTCGGATTTCACGAAGGTGTCGCCAATCATTTTTCTCTGGCAGTCAACGAAGACGGGACACAGTTTTTAATGAACCCGAATCTGCGTCATTTCAGCCGTATCAGTGCCAGCGAAATGCTCTTGCTGGACGCAAATGATTCGGCCACCATGGAGCATCCGGACGCACCGGATCCGACGGCCTGGGGACTTCACGGTTCTATTCACCGTCACTGTCCGCATGCGCGCTGCGTGATGCACCTTCATCCTGTTTACTCCACCGTGCTGGCGAGTCTTGCCGACAGTAATTTGCCGCCCATTGACCAGACTTCAGTGTCGTTTTACCAACGTTATGTAATTGATGAAGAGTATGGCGGTCTTGCTTTTGAAAATGAGGGGGAACGCTGTGCCGCTCAGCTCAGTGATCCTAAAAACAAGGTGATGATCATGGGCAACCACGGCTTAATGGTAATTGGGAAAGATGTCGCGGACACTTTTAATCGGCTCTTTTATTTTGAACGTGCCGCGGAAAACTACATCAAGGCACTCTGGACCGCAAAACCGTTGCGAGTCATGTCTGCTGAAATCGCGGAAAAAACTGCTCTCGAACAGGAAAGTTATCCGGAATTCGCGGAAAAACATTTTGAGGAACTCAAAGCCATTCTGGACGAAGAAGAACCATCGTATCGCTTGTAATTATTTTTATAAATAAACTCTGGAGATATTGATGGACACTGTTAGTTTCACAAAGATGGAAGACGGCACAAAGGAGGAATATACTTTCCTCGATCCGCTTTATTTTCAATGCCGCGAAGGAATTCCGGAGATGCTCTTGGCATTGCTCAAGCAAATGCAAGGAGATCGTTTGGGCTATCAAATCGACCGTTATCAGCATTCTCTACAAACGGCCACTCGCGCAGATCGGGATGGTTCGGATGAAGAAACCATTGTCTGTGCTTTGCTGCATGATATCGGTGATGTTTTAGCTCCGGACAATCACAGTCAGGCCGCTGCCGCCATTCTTCAACCTTACATCAGTGAACGTAATTATTGGATTATCAAGCACCACGGTTTGTTTCAAGGTTACTACTACTTTCACCACGCAAACAAAGACCGCAACGCCCGGGACCGTTTCAAGGATCACCCGCACTACCAAGCATGTGTCGATTTCTGTCACAGATGGGATCAATGTTCATTTGACCCAAACTACGACACCATGCCTTTGGAGCATTTCGAACCAATGGTTCGGCGTGTTATCAGCGAGCCGTGGAACCACTTCGATTGATGAAGGAAAACTGACTCAGCTGAAAAAAACGATATGAGCCATCAACTCAGCCAAGCAGATCAAGAACAATATCGACGGGACGGTTTTTTCTTTCCCCTGAGGATTATTTCAGCAGAAGCCGCCGCCGACCACAGAGAGCAACTAGAAAATCTGGGGGCGAAACACGGGCCGATGCACTACCGAACCAAACCTTATTTGTTGATGAAATCGGCTATAGATATAGCACAGAATCCGGTACTGTTGGATGCTGTAGAAAGCCTACTGGGGCCGGATATTTTGCTTTGGGATTCAGCTTACATTATCAAAGAACCTAAAAACAAAAAGTATGTTTCATGGCATCAGGATTTAACATATTGGGGATTGGATGGAGACAAGCTTGTGACCGCCTGGGTTGCACTTTCCGATGTGACGACTGAAAACGGTTGTATGAAAATGTTTCCCGGCTCACATCGTGAAGGAAAATATGAACATCAAGATACTTTTGGAGAAAATAATATCCTTCACCGGGGGCAGGAATTAAGTATTAAAATTGACAAAGAACAAACAATCAGCGTTGAACTTCAACCCGGACAAGTATCGTTTCATCATGGCTGGGTCGCTCACGCCTCACATCCGAATACCACTAACGACCGCCGCATAGGGCTTTCCCTGCAATATCTCACACCACGAACTCAACAGAAACACACTGACCTTGAATCAGCCACTTTGGTACGTGGAAAAGATCGCTATGGAAATTTTCGTCCGGAACCACTTTGTACGGAAAATTTTGCTCCGGAAATGGTTACTTTTCAAGCTGAAGTGGAACGACTTAAACATAAGGTTTATGATACCAAGTGAACAAAATCTACACTCCATTTCATAATTAATCCCCCCATGAACTCAACTGTTCAAGAGTTGAAAACCAACAACCCAGTTGGAGGGTTCACTCAATGGTTGCTCAAATGAAATCCCTGCGTGAACAACTTGCCAACTGCCAACTGCCGGTAGAGCAAGCCTTTTCGATTCCACCGGAATGTTACACTTCGGAAGAACTTTTGCAGGAGGAACTCGAAAAAGTTTTTCAACACAACTGGATTGGGTTAGGGCGTGCAGATCGTTTTGCAGTCTCCGGAGATTATGAAACGATGAATCTTGGCGGAAAACCTGTCATTGTACTACGGGATCAAGATGGAATTTTGAGGGCTTTTGCCAACACTTGCCGCCACCGAGGCGCCCGTCTTTTGAATGATGACGGCAACTGTAAACATATACGCTGTCCGTTTCACGCCTGGACTTACAAACTCGATGGCTCTCTCTCCGGAGCACCGCACATGAATAAGGTTTCCGGTTTTGAGAGGTCAGATTATGGACTGATCAGTTATCATGCCGAGGAGCGGCTTGGTTTTGCCTTCGTCTGTCTCGCTCCTTCTGCGCCCGATCTTGATGATTACCTTGGTGATTTTGCAGAAATTCATGCTCCGTGGCCCATTGAATCACTGGTGACAACACGGCGAAGATCGTTGACTGTTGACTGCAACTGGAAAGCCTTTCTGGATGTATTCAATGAATACTACCATTTGCCCTTTGTGCATCCGGATTCACTTGATGAAATTTACAATTTTCCAACTCCAGCCGACAAAGTGA
>JAESQU010000211.1 GCA_016764995.1 SAR324 cluster bacterium
CGAAGGCATTCATGTCCTTCCCTGAAATCGTAACCGTTATCGACTCTCTCGTTTCAGAAACTGAGAGTCTGTACTGACAGCTTTTAGCGCTAATTCCTGCTGGTGGAACAGGAGAGATTTTCCCAATATATTGCGACATCACAGAAATCGCAAAATGATTGATCGTTGTAGGGTTGTAATTTCCGGAATCCTCAATTACCAAATAACATGGCCCCGCAAACAAAGAAACCGGTGTCAAAAACAATAAAGAAGTAAACAATAATTTAAACATTGTCTAACTCGATTTAAACTAATTTTTTAAAAATTAACGAGGTATTGACTCCACCAAAAGCGAAATTATTGCACATCATGTATTCAACATCAAGCTGTCTGCCTTCGTCTTTTATATAATCAATCGAGGAACAAAGTGGGTCTACCTCATTCAGATTGAGCGTGGGAGCAAACCAGTTTTCACGAGCCATATGCAACGTCATCCATGTTTCCAACGCACCACAACCGCCCATCGTGTGTCCGATATGTCCTTTTAGCGAACTAATCGGAATGTGTTCTCCAAAGACAAGCCATGTGGCTTCAGACTCAGCTATGTCACCCACTTCGGTGGCTGTGCCGTGAGCATTGACATAACCGATGGCTTCCGGAGTTAAATTTGCGTCTTCCAGTGCGAGCAGCATCGCTTGTTTCATACCGGATACCGCCGGTGCAGTCAGATGCTCACCATCTGAGTTTGCACCATAACCAACAAGTTCAGCGTAAATTGCTGCGCCTCTTTCTTGAGCCGATTCTAAATTTTCCAAAATCAACGTAGCGGCCCCTTCTCCAATAACTACACCATCCCGATTTTTGTCAAAAGGAGCAGGCGTTTGTTTGGGATTTTTGTTTTTGGTCGAAGTGGCATAGAGCACATCAAACATCACCGCTTCTGAAACAGAAAGTTCTTCTGCACCTCCAGCAATCATAAAATCCTGTTGTCCATATTTAATGCTTTCATAAGCATAGCCGATGCCTTGGCTTCCGGAAGTACATGCACTACAAGTCGGAATAATCCGGCCTTTGACTTTAAAAAAATTACCCAAATTAGCTACACACGTATGGCTCATCATCTTAATATATGTGGTCGAAGAAATTCCTTTCAAGCGTTTATGAACGTGCAAGTTCTCAAAAAAAACTTGATGCGCAGTAGGACTGCCAGTTCCGGAACCATAAGCCACGCCCATCCGTCCGTCTGTCACATGAGACGTTCCCAACAGACCAGCATCTTCCAAAGCCAACTCAGTCGCTCGCGTGGCCAACAATGAAACACGTCCCATCGCACGGATCGATTTTCTTGAGTAGTGTTTTGGTACCTCAAAATCTTCAATCGGTGCGGCCAAGTGAGTGCGCAATCCGTCAATTTCTTTCCAGTCGGGCATGATTTGTACTGCCGAACGGTGCGCTTTCAAGCTTTCAAAGACCATAGGCCAATCCAGTCCAATTGGCGACAACCCAGCCATTCCCGTCACAACCACTTGCCGAGTCATAACATGCCTCCATTGACCGAAATCACTTGACCGGTAATATACGCAGCTTTTTCAGAAAACAAAAAACACACCAAACCGGCAACCTCTTCTGGCTTACCCAAGCGTCGCATTGGAATCCGTTTTTTTGCTTCATCCAAAGGAATTTCTGCGAGCATATCGGTTTCAATCAGTCCCGGAGCAACACAATTTGCAGTGATTTTACGTTTCGCTAATTCCTGCGCCAAGGCACGGGTAGCACCAATAATTCCGGCTTTTGCAGCACCATAATTTACCTGTCCTGGATTCCCGGCCAAAGCACTGATTGACGAAAGCGTGACAATTCGCCCGCCTTTTTTTGCTAAAATCATTGGCATCACCAGAGGATGGAGCACATTGTAGAAGCCATCCAAATTCGTGTGGATGACCACATCCCAATCTTCTCCGGAAAGCGCAGGAAAGGCAGCATCTGCTGTAATTCCTGCATTGCAAACTGCCCCATAAAAAGTTCCGAATTCCTGAGCATTTTCCTCAATCGACTTCCTAGCAACGGCTCGATTTGAAACATCAAAAGGCAAAAGACTCGCACAACCCCCTTTGCTTTGAATTTGCTCCAGCACTTCTTTTGCTTTGGTATGATTCGATTTATAGTTCAACACCACTTCAAAACCTGCAGAGGATAATTCCAACACCACCGCCCGGCCAATTCCCCGACTGCTTCCTGTTACCAAAACTCTCTTTTTCATAGAGCATCCATGTCGTCTATGGTTTTTGGTTCGTAAAATTTCAAACATCCTCTGACAAGCAATTCGCCATCGTCCGCATTACGAATATCACAATCAAAAACTCCGAATCCGTCTCGTTTCAGCACTAAATTGGCAGAAATCAACAACTCTTGTTTCTGAAAAAATTCTTGAACAAACAGTTCCACTTTTCTGGAACCCAGGAGAACTCCTATTTTTCCTCGTTCTGTTTTGTCAGTCTTGTTCAAACTGGAGTGCGCGGCCACACCTTGCGACATATATTCAATTCCAACATATGCAGGAACATTTCCATACTCATTGATAAAGGGATCTTGTACGGAAATCGTCATCAGACAATCGATTCGGTTAGCATCTCGATAAATCACCCGCTCCAGCAAAGCCATAGTACGAGTATGAGGAACCAATCCGGAAATCGGTGGATAATTTGATTTAGTGGAAAACATGAGGTTTAATCAAAATCGTAGCTCAAAATCAAAGAAAAATTGTTTCCTCCAAACCCAAAAGACGAACTCATTAGATTGACTTTTCCTTGTGCTGGAATGCTTTGCCCCGGACGTACCATCGTCAGTTCCGGCAAAGCGGTATCTGCTTGCTCATCCCATGAATGCGGCGGCAATATAATTGTCTTGTCTGAATTTATTCCCGAAGTCAGCGTCAGCCAACAGACTCCGGCTTCTATGCTTCCGGCGGCACCCAAACAATGACCAAAAAATGGTTTTGTGGAAGAGCAAAAAGGAGAAGACGGAAAAACATTTTGAACCGCACGAGATTCCATTTCGTCATTCAAACGCGTTGCAGTTCCATGCAAGTTGATATATTGAATTTCGTCCGGAGTCATTTTAGCGTCATTAAGTGCGTTTTGCATCGCAGACTGTGCCCCTCGTCCTTGAGGATCGGGGGACGACATGTGGTGTGCGTCGCTGGATTCACCCACCCCCCGCAACTGAATTCCACCGGGCATACGTTTCATTAAAAACACACACGCACCTTCTCCCAAATTGATCCCTTGGCGATTTTGACTCAGCGGATTGCTTATTTCAGGGGAAAGTACTTCGAGTGAAGAAAAACCGTTCAAAACAAACTCGCACAACGAATCTGAACCTCCAATCACAACCGCATCACAA
>JAESQU010000212.1 GCA_016764995.1 SAR324 cluster bacterium
GAAAAAATGCCGCATCAAATCAGTGGCGGAGAGCAGCAGCGAATCGCGGTTGCCCGGGCACTTGCCCCGCGCCCCCGGATGATTTTAATGGATGAGCCGTTCAACAATCTTGATTATCAATTGCGTCTTCAACTACGCCGCGACATCCGGGATATTCTCAAACATGAGGGTGTGGCAACTATTCTCGTCACTCACGATCAGGTAGAAGCCATTACTTTTGCTGACAGAGTGCTGCTCATGCACAAGGGAAAGCTGGTTCAGTCCGGAACTCCGGAAGAAATTTATCAGCATCCTCAAACACTTTGGGCGTCATCTTTTGTGGGCGAAGCAAATCACCTTAAGGTTGAATGGCGGGATTCCTCTTTAATTTCTCCTTTCGGATCATTGGATGTGCCTGAGGGAATCGGCAAAGAAACCCGGCTCATGATGGTGCGTCCGGAAGATTTTATTCTTGAGTCGCGGAATGACCACGAGGCCAACGGGATAGTGAAAACCGTTGATTTTTCAGGCTCTGTGCAGATTGTCGGGATAGAATTAAAAAGCGGAGAAACAATTCAGGTAAGCGGATCACCCCATTTATTGTGGAGACCGGAGGATCCTGTGAAAATTACACCCGAAAGATATTTGTGCTACAACTCTTCCGGAAACCGACTAAACGGCTTTTCTGCCGGAAATGCGTCAAAATGATTGAGAATAATTAGATTTCAAATAAAATGCTAAAAATCATTAGGTGAATTAAATGTCAAATATTCGAGGATTTCAACTTGTAAATGGTGAAGGCCGGTACGATGGAGAATACAAGGATGGGACGTATCATGGGCAGGGCACAGAAACCTGGTCTGATGGAGACAAGTATGAAGGAGAATTCAAAGAAGGAAAAAGGAATGGTCATGGAGTCTACACCTGGTCTGACGGCGGGAAATATGAAGGTGAGTTCAGTGACGGTGAATATCATGGTCATGGCAACTATATTTCATCAAAAGGTGAACAATATGAGGGTGATTTCAGGGAGGGGAAATATCATGGAAAGGGTACCGAGACTTGGTTTGACGGCGGAAAATATGTGGGAGAATGGAAGGACGGTGAAAAACATGGACTTGGAATCTTCACCTTTGCGGATGGAAGCAAGTATGACGGAAACTACATCTCTGGTAAATATCACGGGCAGGGATGCTTCATTTCACCTGATGGAAACAAGTATGAAGGAGAATGGAAGAATGGGAAAAAACATGGGAACGGAACCTATTCTTTTCATTATGGAGACAAATATGAAGGAGAATGGAAGAATGGAGAAAAACACGGTCAAGGGACATTCACTTTTCCTGATGGAAGAAAATATGTGGGGGAATGGAAGGCTGGGAAAAGGGATGGACGGGGAACGGTCACTTCACCTGATGGATATAAGTACGTAGGAGAATTCAAGGACGGGAAATGGGAAGGGCAGGGAACATTCACTGTGTCTGATGGAATGAGGTATGTGGGTGAATTCAAGAATGGTAAAAATCACGGGCAAGGCACCCTCACTTTTCCAGACGGAGTAAAATGGGCCGGTGAATTCAGAGAAGATGAGCCGTGGAACACTACAGGATACGACCAGGATGGAAATATCTTTGGAAAGATCGTGAATGGCGTAGAACAGTAATGTTCACCAAAACCAGCTACAAAATCTTCTGTGCGACGGAGACTAAATTCAACTTCATTCAACTAATTCATTCGTTCCGCCATAAAGTATAACTAAAATGGTGCAGCCGGTTTTTGAGTATGAAGAATGTTCGCTGCCGGTTTCAAATTTAATATAATCACCTTTTTTGAAAACCTTTCCGTCATCATCAATTAATTCTCCATCAAGGACATAAAACTCTTCGTAACCTTTGTGTCGATGTAAATTTGAGGAACTGCCCGCTTCAAATTGAACTATAAAAACTTCATGCTCCAGCTTCTCAACTTTACTCAGCAGCAACCATTTTAAGCCCTTGGAAACTGTTCCGTAACGATTGTATGCCAGCAGTTTTTCTTGTTTAATTTCTATAATCTGACGTTTTTCCAAAATTCTCCTTTCAAGTTTTTGTACATATTCAACGATCATCCTTTCACAATTTGAAACTGGTGAAAGGCGGTACGACATATCATTATCAATGCTTGACAACAAATTACTCAATGCTTAAAACTCGTGAGTTACAAGTTATGTATGCTTACCTTCCCAGCGATGGCCGACGAATTCCGCCGCATCACCAACATGGGCTTTCTGATTAGGTATTTTTTAGAGCATGGAGATGGCCATGTTGTTTGGAAAACAGATATGCATTACACAAGTGTTGCCGCTAAAGTGGATGAAAATAATTGCTGATGACGGTCTATCATTCCTAAGTCACAAAATTTGAGGTACAGAATAAGATGGACACGGCGACTTTCAGCAAAGGGACAAAAGCTTGAAGAGGCTACCTGCCATTTGTCTTTATTCTTGTGCTGCCCTACAAACAACTCGTCCCATCCATAGCAGAACACATCCCCTTCCTTTGTTTGACCGTGCGATGGTTTTATGATTTTGCCCCACCATTTTTCATTATCTTCTGTTTTTTTCATAATTTTCACCAATCCATCTGCGGTTCCGTAATATTCTCCCTCAATCACTTCATCATCTCGTTTCAATCTGCACCACCCGTCCTCCATAAGTTGTCTCCTAAAACCATTTGAGAAAACCATTCTGCTTCTTTGCCGTTCTTGCCATTCATTTCTAATTTCTGCCAGAGTTTTCATCTTTTCATCATCGTAATTGATACGATGTCCGTTTGTTTCATACCATGCCCTGTATTGATTGCTTTATGTAAAATATTCTCGAATTTCTTTTGATGAGTGGAAACCTGAGATGATGGAACGGACATTTTAATTTCATACTTTATTATCTTTTCAATCATTACCATTCTCCCAATTTAGAAAAGGATTATTAGACGCAGTTGTTTTCAGTTATATTTAGGTAATTTATGTTTTGGAGGGGTGATATTTTATACAATAGACCAAATATACGGTTTCTTAAATATTGTAATATTATACATA
>JAESQU010000213.1 GCA_016764995.1 SAR324 cluster bacterium
AATGGTCGGAATAGATCGACCCTGTTCATAACGTGCATAAGCATTGCGGGAAGAAACGCCAAGACGTTCGGCAACTTGGGACAGAGAAAGTCCGCTTTGTTCTCTTTTCCTTTGGAGAAGCAATCCCACCATGGAACGAGTGTCACTTGAACCGACTTCAAACGCTCCATTTTTTCCTTTATAAATTTTGGTTTTAAATCCTTTTTTATTCACCATTGTTTCTAACATATCAGCTACCATTTCAAAGGCTTCTTTTTGAGAATGTCCTTGTGTGATGGCAGCTAAAATTGGAACTTCTGCCAACCAAAATTTATCGTCTTGATATACTTTTCCAGAAAATCTCATGATCCTGCTCCTTTATTTGCTTCCTTTTCATAAAATATTGTACACGTATTTATGTACAGCTTCAATATCTGTTTCATTCAATGAGGAAATGCGAATCATCACATACGTTCGGGATGACAGTAAATTTCGCTACTGTCGAACTTACTAAAAAGTGAAATAATATAATTTGAGATAGAAATCGTTCGTGAATATTTGAAACTAACCTTCAAAAGCTTGCAGGACATTGACGACGTTGATACCCAATTCTTTGATGTCGTACCCGCCTTCCATGACAAAAAGCGTAGGGCGTTTCAAATCCGCAATCAATTTGCCGATGCTCAGAAAATCGTCCGATTTCAGTTTGAAAAAGCTGATCGGGTCTTTTTCAAAAGTATCCACTCCTAAAGACACGACCAGCACTTCTGCCCCAAACTGATCAATTTTTGTCAAACATTCTTTGAGTTTGTCGCACCACGTTTTGAATTGCGTGCCGCGAGGAAGTGGGCAATTGAAGGTAGTTCCTTCGCCGGCAGCCTGTCCGGTTTCGTCCGAATAACCGGAAAAATGTGGAAAGGCATCACGAGGGTCGCCGTGAAGAGAAAGGTATAGCACTTCTTCCCGTTCATAAAAAATATCCTGTGTGCCGTTACCATGGTGAAAGTCAACGTCGAGAATTGCGACACGCTCAATCCCGTTATCTCGGAACCACTGTGCCGCAATTGCGGCGTTGTTCAAAAAACAATATCCGCCAAACATATCAAAAGCGGCATGGTGTCCGGGTGGACGGCAAAGCGAAAAAACACCTTTCACACCGCTCGCCTTGAGTGGAGCCAAAAGGGACGTTCCGGTTTGGTCTCCGTTCAACAATAATTCCGCACCTGTCAGAGCGACATCCTTGCTTGCAATTGCGGCTTCCCAGGTTCCTTTGCTGATCGAGGTTTCGGAGGACAAGGCATAGTAGCCAACCTTGCCGTCAATGAAGTCCGGAATTCGTTGGGACATGCGGCGGGCGGGCCAACAGGTGGGAATCACTTCGCCTTCGTATTCTGTCTGTGACCATTCGTCCCAGGCCACTCGAAGAAATTCTACAAATCCGGCATCGTGAAGTGCTAAAACAGGTTCCAGTCCAAATTCCCTGGGAGCGATCACTTCTCCGAGTTTCTTGCTGTTTACTCTTGCCAAAACGATGTCTGCACGGGAAGGACTTTCATAAGGCGGAACAAGCAGACCACCAAAAAGTTCCGTTTTTGCGTCGCGCAGTCGATGTTTTTCTGAATAAATTGTGATCATGTGAATTTTGCAAGAAAAGATGTTTTTGAAACTACTCCTGCCAAAATGTATTCCAGTCCGGTTCGGCTGCAATTTCCGTTAATTCTCGCTCAAACGGAACGGCATCCGGATCAATTTCCTCATCCAACTCACGGGCGTAACGGTGTCCGGAATATACCGCCGCCGCAATCGTGGCCGGTGCCAAAGCATCGCCAATTCTGGTAACGCTTATTATTCCGGCGTCGGCCCATGAATTCCGGACTTCCTCCAAACCGGATTCCAGCTCTGAAGTTGGCAAACGGGCAGTTACCAAAACCAAGGCATCGCAATCCAGAATGGTCACCTCTCCGGTGTAAATGTGAACGATGTAAAGCTCGTTTTCCGGGATTAAGTTTTTTCCGGACTGGACAACATGACGTGTTAAAATCCGGATTCCTTTTTTTAGTAAATCCGCTTCAATCATTTCCTGTTCCAGAGTGTGGACTGTCCACGATGAAACGAGTGCTGCCGGAGTTACCAGCGTAACCTCGCAATCGTTTTTCCGGCAATGTTCCGCAAGCACGCCGCCCAGATAAAAATGGTCATCATCGTAGATAACAACTTTACCGATGGGAAGCCGTCCTGCAAAAATATCATCCGGAGTGAAAATCATTTTTTCCGGAAAAATTTGCGGGGTCAAATGATAACGACCGACTCCATCTCGTCGCCATTTTGAACCGGTGGCCAGCACGACGTGTTCGCTGCCGAATTCCAAAATATCATCTACCGTAACATCACTGCCCAGAAAAATTTCAACATTTTCCATTTGACGGATTTGCCCCAAACGATAATCCAAAACCCGATTCCAGGCGGCCAATCCCGGCAAGCGTGATTCTTGCGTAACACGACCGCCGAGTTCCTTATTTTTTTCTGCCAGCGTGACTTGATAACCGCGCCGTCCCAAAGCACGGGCGCATTCCAATCCGGCAGGGCCGCCTCCGACAATCAGCACGCTTTCGCTTTTTCCTTTGCGATGAATTTTTTCCGGATGCCAGCGCTTACGCCATTCTTCGCCCATTGTCGGATTTTGAGTACAGCGAATCGGTGACATCGTCATATCTCCGGAAACACAAATGTTGCAACCGATGCACTCCCGAATATCTTCCAAACGGTCTTCCGCAATTTTTTTCGGTAAAAACGGATCCGCAATCGAAGGCCGTGCCGCTCCGATCAAATCCAATACACCACGGCGAATTTGCGAAACCATCGCGTCTGGAGATGTGAAACGTCCCACACCGACAACCGGTTTTGAGGTCAGTTGTTTGAATCCGCTTACAAACGGTTCCTGATGACCTTCTTCTCCAAAACGCGAGGTGCGCGAATCAATGTCCCAACTGCAAAGCGTCAAATCCCACAAGTCCGGAAGTTCGCCGATTTCGCTGAAGAGTTCCAGCATTTCTTCGCGGTGTATTCCTTCTTCACCAAGCAGTTCATCCACACCAATTCTGCAGGCCACCGCACAGGTATCGCCGACGGCTTCTTTGGTGTCCTCAATAAGTTCAATTAGCAGCCGCGCCCTGTTTTTAAGGTTGCCGCCGTATTCATCTGTGCGCTGGTTGTAACGTCTGGAAAGAAAATGTTGCGGCGCGCCTAGCCCATGTGCGCCATAAACATAGACAATGTCAAATCCGGCCG
>JAESQU010000214.1 GCA_016764995.1 SAR324 cluster bacterium
CATTCCCGCGAAAGCGGGAATCCATTATTTCAGATACTTACAAGTTCCTGGATTCCCGCTTTCGCGGGAATGACAACTATTTACGAGTGCATCATTACTGACTATTTAAAAGTTTAAATGTTGAGTGCAGGTATAAAAACGATGTCTAGTAATTTGGAAAAAATCCTCATGAAAACTTCAATAATGAAAGTTTTTATCTATACATTTTCTGACAATAAAAACAAAGAGCCGTCTGGTGGAATAATAGCATGAAAACCCAAACCCCTCAAACAATTTATCTCAAAGATTACAGGCCCCCACAGTTTTTGATAGACACAGTGGATTTGCAGATAGAGTTAGCAGAAGAATGGACGACAGTTAAAGCAAACTTGAGTTTCAGGCATAATCCAGAATCAACTGAAACGAGTAATACCTTGATGCTCGACGGGCAGAAGATGGAACTTTTGTCTGTCAAGTTGGATAATGTAGAATTGACTCATGAACAATATCAAGTCGATGATTCTCAGCTGACAATTCCGGATGTGCCGGAAAAATTTTTACTGACAACCGAAGTTAGAATCCAGCCGCAAAACAACACCGCGCTCGAAGGTCTTTACAAATCCAGTGCAATGTTTTGCACTCAATGTGAATCAGAGGGTTTCCGCAAAATTACATATTTCCTGGATCGCCCGGATGTGATGTCACTTTACAGCACCACCATTTCCGCTGATCCGGAACTATATCCGGTAATGCTCTCAAATGGGAATCTGCTCGAAAGCGGTACATTCGCCGACAGCCGACACTGGGTAAAATGGGTAGACCCTTTTCCGAAACCTTCATATCTTTTCGCTTTAGTCGCAGGAGATTTGCTGCACATTGAGGACTCGTTCAGGACATCTTCAGGACGTGAAGTGACTTTAAAAATTTACGTTGAGGCAGAAAATATTGAAATTTGCGATCACGCCATGCGTTCACTCAAAGAGTCGATGCGCTGGGATGAAGAACGATTTGGTCGGGAATATGACCTCGATTTGTTCATGATAGTCGCGGTCAATGATTTCAACATGGGAGCAATGGAAAACAAAGGACTAAATATTTTTAATTCCAAGTTGATCCTCGCTTCACAGGAGACGGCAACTGACACAGATTTCTACAATATCCAGGGTGTGGTGGGACACGAATATTTTCACAACTGGTCAGGAAATCGAGTGACCTGCCGCGACTGGTTTCAACTGAGCCTCAAGGAAGGATTCACTGTTTTCCGGGATCAGGAATTTTCATCGGACCTGAACTCCAGAGCAGTGCAGCGCATCGCGGACGCAGACCGCCTGCGTACTCATCAGTTTCCTGAAGACGCAGGACCGATGAGTCATCCGATACGTCCGGATTCTTACATGGAAATCAATAACTTCTACACCATGACGGTTTATGAAAAAGGCGCTGAAGTCATGCGAATGATCTATACTCTGCTGGGCAGGGAAAATTTTCGTAAAGGCACAGATCTTTATTTTGAACGGCACGATGGACAAGCTGTGACCTGTGACAATTTTGTAGCCGCAATGGAAGATGCAAACGGGGCCGATTTAAAGCAATTCAGGCGTTGGTACAGCCAATCCGGAACACCGGAACTCAACATCAGCGGATCACACGATCCGGAGGCAAAAACATATTCTCTGACAGTTCGACAATCCTGTCCGGATACAGCAGGGCAAAAAGGATTTGGTGCTGAAAAAGTCCTGGATGACGGACATGAAAAGCAATCTGCTCCGGTTGAAATTCAAAAATCAAAACAGAATGCTAAAATCTTTTTCCAAAAGAAGCCGTTTCACATCCCTTTTACGCTGGGATTACTTGCTCCGGATGGCCGCGCTCTGCCGTTAAAATTAGCAGACAGTCCGAGTGAAAAGTTTCCGGACACAGAAATTCTGGAACTCCGTAACGAAACCGAAACTTTTGTTTTTGAGGATGTTCCGCTTGCGCCCGTTCCTTCATTGTTACGCGGATTTTCGGCTCCAGTAAAACTACATTTCGATTACAGCAACGCAGACCTCGCCTTTTTACTGGCCAATGACACAGACGAATTTAACCGCTGGGAAGCTGGTCAGCAACTGATGATCCGGATTACGTTGGAGCAAATTCGGCTTTATCAAGATCATGAGCCTTTTAATTTACCCACTGAATTGGAGAGTGCTTTCCGGAGTCTCCTGAACCAAACCGAAAAAGGCGATTCCGCACTTTTAGCGCTCGCACTTAGTTTTCCAAATGAACCATATTTAGGTGAGTTCATGGACATCATTGATGTGGACGCGATTCATGAGGCACGTAAATATCTGCGTACAGAACTGGCACAAAAACTTCAGCCTGAATTTGAAAAAACTTATCTGATTTTTCAGCAGGAGACTGCATTCAAAATAGATCAGGAATCGATGGGTCGGCGTAGTTTGAAAAATGTCTGTCTCGGCTACTTAGCAGAATTGGGAAGCTTGGAATACCGGCAATTGGCGCAAATACAATTCCGTAAAAATGCTAACATGACTGACGTTGCAGGTGCGCTAAGTGTGCTGACACATCTTGATTGTCCTGAACGTGAAAGGGCTTTTAGTGAGTTTGAAAACAGGTGGCGTAAAAATACGGTGGTGATGGACAAATGGTTTGCGCTTCAGGCAATTTCATACCTGCCTAACACGCTGGAAAATGTCCGAAACTTGACGAGTCATCCGGCGTATGATGAAAATAATCCAAATAAAATACGGGCCTTGATCAGCGCGTTTTCACGCTTTAATCAGCTGAGATTCCATGCTGCAGATGGTTCCGGATATGACTTTCTTGCGGAACAAGTGCTGAGACTTGACCCCTTAAATCCGCAGGCTGCGGCACGACTGGTGAGCGTTTTCAATAACTGGAAAAAATTTGCTGAAACACATAAAATAAAAATGAACGATCAACTGCAACGTATTGTTAAAACACCGAAACTGTCCGGAGACGTTTTTGAAATTGTTTCTAAGGCACTCGGTTAAACTTCTTAACTGCTGATACAAGCTGGTTTATGGATCCAAAATTATATAAATTTGACACACTTAGTTTACATGGAGGGCAACGTCCGGATGCGGAAACAGGCGCACGTGCAGTGCCAATTTATCAGACGACCTCCTATGTTTTTCAGGACAGCGACCATGCGGCGGCACTGTTTAATCTGGAGCAGGCCGGACACATTTACAGCCGCATTTCAAATCCAACAGTCGCGGTGCTGGAAGAACGCATTGCTGCCCTGGAAGGCGGAACCGGAGCAGTGGCAACCGCCTCCGGACAAAGCGCGTTGTTCGCGACTATTATGACCTTGATGGGACAGGGAAATCACATCGTTTCCTCGGCTTCACTATACGGCGGCAGCGTCAATTTGTTTCAGCACACCTTGCCGCGTTTCGGTATTGAAACCACTTTTGTCAATCCACGTAAACCGGAGGAATTCCGGAAGGCAATCCGACCCGAAACACGCCTGGTTTATGGGGAAATCATCGGCAATCCCGGACTCGAAATCTTGGATGTTCCTGCGGTCGCGAAAGTGGCACACGAAGCTGGTTTGCCCTTGTTGATTGATGCGACATTCAACACACCGTATCTGTGCCGTGCTCTTGAATTGGGAGCGGATTTGGTTTCACACTCGGTTACCAAATGGATGGGCGGACACGGCGTTGCGTTGGGCGGAGTGGTGGTTGAAGGTGGGTGTTTTGACTGGGAAGCAAACGGCAAATTTCCGACACTCACCGAACCGTACGCCGGTTATCACGGAATAAATTTTTTCGAAGAATTCGGACCACATGCTTTTTCGATGCGTATGCGTTCAGAAGCAATGCGGGATTTTGGCCCGGCAATGAGTCCGCAAAACGCTTTTTATTTGTTGCAGGGTTTGGAAACTCTACCGCTCCGTATGGAACGACATATCAGCAACACCAAAAAATTGCTGGAGTTTTTACAGTCCAGTGAAGAAGTCGCCTGGGTCACACATCCGGATTTGCCGGATCACCCTGATCATCAACTGGCTTCACGGATTCTACCTAAAGGTGCAGGATCAATTATCGTTTTTGGAGTCAAAGCCGGAAGTTCCGGTGGCGGACGTGAAGCCGGAGCCGCTTTTATAAACTCTGTACAACTCGCATCCCATCTGGCAAATGTCGGTGATGCAAAAACACTCGTGATTCATCCGGCCAGCACAACACACGCGCAAATGGATTCTAAAACCATGAAACAGGCCGGATTGACTGAGGACATGATCCGGATTTCTGTGGGGCTGGAAGACGCAAATGATATAATCGACGATTTCAAACAAGCCTTGCGTAAGGCCGCAAAAGTAACAGGAGTAGCAAAATGAAACTTCAAGTTCGCGGGGCAGAAACCTTTGTCACTACAGGAGGACGTCCGTTTGTGCCTGAGCAACCCACCATAGTCTTTGTGCACGGTGCCGGGATGAATCGCATTGTGTGGTATCTCCAGACGCGCTACTTTGCCCACCACGGACACGCGGTGCTGGCAGTGGACCTTCCCGGACACGGTAGATCGCAAGGCACATTGCTGGGTAGTGTTCAGGAATTGGCGGACTGGATTCCGGCTTTGCTGGATTCCGCAGGTGTGCCCAAGGCCACGCTGGCTGGACATTCGATGGGATCGTTGATCGCACTGGAAAGCGCAGCACGGCATCCGGATCGCGTGAGCAAGCTCGCCTTACTGGGCGTGACTTCAAAAATGCCAGTGCATCCGGATTTGCTGAAGGCCGCCAATGCGGACGATCCTTTGGCCTATGATTTGATGATGGCTTGGGGCACGGGGCCGGTGGGGCATTTCGGCAGGCATCCGATGCCGGGAATCTCTCTGATTCCCGGAGGACGGAACCTACTTCGGATGGAGAATTCCGGCGTGCTGGGAAATGACCTTGGACTCTGCAATGACTACCAGAGCGGGATGGAGTCCGCCACGAAAGTTAGCTGTCCAACTTTGATTGTGATGGCTAGTGAAGATAAAATGACTCCGCCAAAACAAGGTGAAAAACTGGCTGCGGCAATTCCAAATGCAAAAACACATCTCATTCAGGATTGCGGACACATGATGATGCTCGAAAAATCAGATGAATGTCTAAAGACCCTGAAGGCACACCTCAACTGCTTTGAAAACTGATCTCAGTTATTGTTCCAGAAATTTGCCTCAGACCCGTTCGATCAGCAGTGAAATCCCCTGCCCGACACCGATACACATTGTGCAAAGTGCATAACGTTCCTTGCGTAACTGCAATTCTCTCATTGCTGTCAAGGCAAGGCGGGCTCCACTCATACCGAGCGGATGTCCCAGGGCGATGGCTCCTCCATTTGGATTTACACGTGGATCATCATCTGCCAATTTCAAAGCCCGCAGCACCGCCAAAGCTTGAGCGGCAAAGGCTTCGTTGAGTTCAATAACGCCGATTTCGTTCAGTGAAACTCCTGTCATTTTGAGTAATTTTTCCGTCGCCGAAACAGGACCATAACCCATAATTCTCGGTTCAACTCCGGCAGTCGCCATTCCGACTATTCTTGCAACAGGAGTCAGCTTTTGTTTTTTTACCTGCGTCTCTGAAGCCACGATCAAAGCCGCCGCACCGTCATTCACACCGGACGCATTTCCTGCGGTAATGCAGCCGTTTTCCCGAAAGGGCGTTGACAATTTTCCAAGTTTTTCCAGTTTTGTTTCCGGCCGCGGATGTTCGTCTTGTTCAACCAGCAACGGATCACCTTTACGTTGCGGAATACTCACCGGTACAATTTCTGTTTTAAAACGCCCGGATTCCTGAGCTTGACCTGCTTTTTGCTGGGAATTCCAGGCAAACTTATCCTGATCTTCTCTGGAAATCTTAAATTCTTCCGCAAGGTTTTCTGCGGTTTCCGGCATGGAATCAATTCCATATTGTTTTTTCAACAGTTTATTGACGAAGCGCCAGCCGATTGTGGTGTCAAAAATTTCTGCGTTTCGTGAAAATGCGGAGCTTGCTTTTCCCATCACAAAAGGCGCGCGGCTCATGCTCTCAACTCCGCCTGCGATAACCATTTTTTGCTCTCCGGATTTTATTGCTCTTGCCGCAATTCCTACTGCGTCAAGTCCGGAACCGCAGAGACGGTTTACAGTCACGCCTGGTACAGTGAACGGTAATCCGGAAAGCAAAGTTGCCATTCTGGCCACGTTGCGGTTATCCTCACCGGCCTGATTTGCGCAACCCAGAATCACTTCATCCACTGCTTCCCAGTCCACTTCCACATTTCGTTCCATCAGTGCTTTAAGCGGAATTGCGCCCAAATCATCTGTACGCACACTTGACAAAGCACCTCCGTATCGTCCTACTGGTGTACGAATTCCATCACATAAAAAAGCTTCTTCCATGGTAAATTTTTGTTTTAGCATTGGGTTTAGTTTTGACTCACTGAAAACGTTTTTCTTTTGGTTTTTTTTGGGTTAACTGAAACTGTCTCCTTTGTCATCCCGGACTTGATCCGGGAACCAGATTACCAAGAAAAGTTTGAGAACAAACTTTGTAGCAGCGCTCCTGGATTCTCGCTTTTACGAGAATGACAATAGTTGATGCAATCGAAATAAGTTTTAAATCCACGCATTTGTCATTTCGAGCGAAGGGAGAAATCTTAATGATATTAGTGTAGTTGCTTAAAAAAATATCCTCGTTTCTCTCGGAATGACAGGGTTTAGGATTTTTTAAGAGACAATCATAGTTATGTTATGAAAGCAGCGTCAACTTAATTTTGCTTTTTTTCGCAGCCACTCAGAAGTCTGGTAACGTTCACCGTGAACTTTTCGTAAATTATCAAGTGTTTCCACCACAGAATTCCATCCCCATTGTTCGGCCCATTCCAAAGGACCCAAAGGATAATTGACTCCTTTTCGCATGGCCAAATTCACTCCTGCTGCATCCGCGACTTCTTCCTCCACTAGCAGAGAAGCTTCGTTTGCCAGCATTGCAACCGTACGTGTCAGCACCATGCCTGCCATATCTGTGATCACAGAAACCTGTTTTCCCAAAGACTGAAACAAACCGACTGCTTCACGCAAAACGTTTTCCGGACAAGTTGAATCCGATGCCAGTACAATCCGTGAAGTATGAAAATAATCCAAACATAAATCCAGTGAAATGACGGAATGTCCAAATTCAACAGAACGCTCGGTCGAGCTTTTTCCATTTGCAGGAACAACAATAGTTCCTTCCGGCAAACGAATATATCCTTTTCCGGAAGTACTTTGCAGTGTGAGCGAACTTTCATCAAACAGTTTTCGCAAAGATTCAGGCAAATATTCCGGACCTTCCAAGACGACGGAATCCGGAGCCGAAGTTTCCTCTGCATTATTAACAGCAGGTTTTTCCAGATTCTCTCCATATTCAAAAAAACCTTGTCCGGATTTTCTACCTAATCGTCCTGAATCCACCAATTTTTTTTGCAACTCCGATGGCGCAAACCGCGGATGCCGCTGATAACTTTCCCATATCTGACATGTCACCGCGTAATTCACATCCAGGCCAATCAAATCCATTAGCTCAAATGGTCCCATCCTGAAACCTCCGCAATCCCGCATTATCGCATCACAGGTTGCTGCGTTGGTTCCGCTTTCTTTGAGAATTGCCAAAGCTTCGCTGTAAAACGGGCGAGCCGCACGGTTGACAATGAATCCCGGACTGGAACGAACGTGTACCGGACTTTTACCCCATTGTTCCGCAAAGTTAAAAATTGTGTCAGCAACCGTTGAATCAGTTTCAGTTGAACGTACTACTTCTACAAGCGCCATAACTGGAGCGGGATTAAAAAAATGCATCCCGACCAAACGTTGCGGACGTTTCAACACGCTTCCTAATTTATTTAAATCAATTGATGACGTATTTGTCGCTAAAATTACATCTTCCGCCAACATTGATTCCAGTTGGCAAAATACAGTTTGCTTGATTTCCAAATCCTCGATGATCGCTTCAATCACCAGTTTAGCCTGTGAAAGTTGTTCAAGAGTTTGCGTGGGTCTCAAATTTGTCAGGATTTGCACTCTTTTTTCAGCAGTGATTTTACCTTTTTGCATCGAACGTTCAAGACGTGTTGCGATGTTCCCAAATGCTGTTTGTGTCTGCTCCTGAGATACGTCATAAAGCAACACCGGATGTCCCGCAGTTGCCGCAATTTGCGCGATTCCTTCACCCATTGTTCCAGCACCAAAGACAGCGACAGGGTAATTCTTTGTTTCGATTTGCATTTGGAATGTAATGTATAACAGGATAAAAGAGGAGCTGATGACAAATTTTATTCCTGTAATCACTCTAGCCGATCATGGAGACTCATGCAAATGTAAAACAAACTAAAGACTTAGCGTAATAGCACTTGATTACAAGAAATTATTCCACTAAAGTGCATATAGAAAGCAAACACTTTCAAAATAATTTTTTCAAATTTAAATCAAATGGAGTTTAATGAAACCACAAATTCACAAAATAATCATACAGTTGGAAGAAGTTCATCAGCAAATTGGCCGCAAGATTGATCCACCGTCACGAAAAGTTACGGTTAGCGCTGTAATTCAAAATCCTTATGCGGGAAAATATGTGGAGGATCTTGAACCACTTTACGATTTAGGCGCAGAAATCGGCGGACTGCTTGCTGAAAAAGGTGTGGCCGCATTGGGTGTAGAACCAGCCGAAATCGTCAGTTACGGTAAAGGAGCAATTGTCGGATTGGACGGTGAAATTGAACATGCCGCCGCAATTTTACATCCCCGTTTCGGAAAACCAGTGCGTGCGGCTGTTGAAAAAGGTGATGATATAATTCCTTCTACCAAAAAAATGGGTGGACCAGGATCTGTGCTGGTAATGCCTTTGACCAACAAAGACAGTATTTGGAGTTTTGATCACATGGATGCCACCGAAATAAGTATTCCGGACGCACCACGCGCGGATGAAATCGTGGTGGCGGTCGCGCTTGCTGACAGTGGACGACCTCTCGCCCGAATAGGCTAGTAACTATTAATAAAGGAGAACAAAATGTTTAAAGCAATGATTTTACTCAAGCGCAAGGAAGAATATACTCAGCGTGAATTCCGAAACTGGTGGCTTGGTGAACATGCGCAACTTGCTATTCAATTGCTAGGATTACGAAAATTGTGTTTCAATCCGGTCGAAATCGAAGACGCAATGTACGATGGTATAGCTGAGCTCTGGTTTGACACTGAAGCAGATTTTACTGAGGCTTATCAAACAGAACTCGGAAAAGCAGTTGCCGCTGATTCAATGGCCCATGTCGGACGCCGCGACCGTTTGTTTGTGGAGGAAAATATGCTGTTAAACAAATAGATTTTAGTAATTATTTTCTTCAGCTTTGCTAAATCTAACAGCTTAAACATTTATTTGTTGCTATCATAAATTCAGCATGAGACAGTACATTTAGAAGTTAACTTATTAAAATTAATTAAATTTTTCAGTAGGATTGATCTATGAAACAAATGAAAATAATCGCTACATTAACAGTATTTCTTTCGTTTGGAATTTTTGTAAATTTAACATTTGCTGAGTCGGTGGGTATCATCAAGTATCGCCAAAATGTGATGAAATCAACTGGAGCCCACATGGGAGCGATCGTGGACATTTTGAAAAACCGCTTGCCTCTGGAAGCACATCTTCTCGATCATGCGCGTTCAATAAGTCAAAACAGCAAAATGACGCTGGCAATGTTTCCAAAAGGTTCCGCTCTCGGAAAGACAAAAGCAAAAGCTGATATCTGGAAAAACTGGTCTCAATTTGAAAACGCGGTAAATGCTTTTGTGCGGGAAAGCACCAAACTGGTCAAAATCGTGGAAAGTGGTGACATGAAAGCTTTTACCAAACAATTCCGTACAACCGGAAAAACGTGTGGTGGCTGCCACAAAAATTTCCGTGAAAGAGACTAAAGCAACATCTGAAGAAGGACGCCGATGAAAACAACATTCACTATTCTCACCATCTTACTTGTTTTTCAGTTGAATTCAGGACTAACGTTTGGCGATCCAAGCTCTTCGAGTTACGAAAGCAATGACGATTCACAGCCTGTAAATGTTGATTATCAAAATGGTTTAAATGCGGCCAAAAATGGCGATTTCAAGTCAGCCATCAAGTATTTAAAACGTGCTGCTGAAAGCTCTCCAAATAATCCCGATGTCTTTAATATGTTAGGCTACAGTCACCGAAAACTTGACCGACTGGAAGAGGCATTTACTTATTACCTGAAGGCATTAAAATTGGATCCGCGTCATCAAGGAGCTAACGAATACATCGGTGAACTCTATTTGCGAACCGATAACCTCAAAAAAGCTGAGGAGCATTTGGACGTTCTTGATGATGTCTGTTTATTTGGTTGCGATGAGTATGACGATCTCAAAGATTCGATTGCAAAATACAAAAAAAACAGGGAGTAGCGTGTGGTGGATGCTGCAAATATTCATGGTGAAAGGCGGAATCTATCTTCGTCGATTACGCGTTTTAATTTTTTGGTTTTGCTTAGTTTGCAGTAGTGCGAATCTGGCTGCTGAGGAAAGTATTGTTGAAAAAGGAAAGTATCTTTTCCAAGCCGCCGGAGGCTGCGGCTGTCACACTGACACAAAAAACGACGGCGCTTTTCTTGCGGGAGGCCGACCGATTAAAACTCCTTTCGGAATCTTTTACGGTACAAACATCACGCCGGATCCTGAAAGCGGAATCGGAAACTGGAGTGATGAGGATTTCATCCGGGCGATGACAAAGGGCTTGAGTCCGGAAGGAAAACACTATTTTCCGGTTTTTCCTTACACGTCTTTCATGCGGATCAAGCGTGAGGATTTGCTGGCCCTCAAAGCCTACCTTTTTTCAGTACCTCCTGTAAATCAAAAAAATCTATCCCACGACCTTATCCTACCTTTTGGCGGTCAATACGCGATGCTGTTTTGGGAAAACTTTGTTTGGTCTCCGAAAGCCTTCAAATCATTTCCGGAAAAAACAGCAAGTTGGAATCGCGGAGCATATCTTGCTCAAGCGCTTGCACATTGCGCGGAATGTCATACTCCCAGAAACCTGCTTGGTGCGCTTAAAACTGAAATGCACTTTGCCGGATCAAAAGAAGGTCCGGAAGGCGAACTCGCACCGAATATCACTCCGGACGAAAAAACAGGAATCGGCGACTGGAGCAAGGTTGATATCAGCTATTTCTTAGAAACCGGAATGAAACCAGACGGTGATGATGTTCAAGGTTTGATGGGTGACGTTATTGAATTTGGCTACCAACATCTGCGGGATAAAGATTTGGATGCGCTGGCAGAATATCTGCTTTCACTTCCGCCAATATCAAATGAACTGCAAAAGGATTCTACAGAAATATCTAAGGCATTAGATTACTGAAATCCTTCTTGCACTCAAAACTACCCCGCCGCAAAGCACCAGGGTATTTTAATCTGCTGAGAGACAATCTTTTTCCATAAAGAAAAACTAGCTCAAGCGCCAGTGTCCTGCCAATATTGACATCCTTGGATATTTGGTGCACCTCATTGATTAACAAAGTTGCATCAGGAAGATCGCTGGTCAGTATCTGCTGAATTATTTTCTTGAAACTAAATTGGCTAATCATTGAATGTTTACTTCATCGGTTATGAGTTACGATTACCATAATGCACCTGCATTGACCTGAATGTCTTCCATGGTCAAACCTCGTGCTGCATCAGAACAGCAGTAGGAAACAATCCCCGCTATTTCTTCCGGCTGTATTAGACGATTTTGGGGATTTGAAGCAGCCATTTCAGCCATTATCACTTCAGCATCACGGTGGGTTTGCTTAGCGATTGTTTGGGCACTTTCACGCATCATCTCGGTTTCTACCCAACCGGGACTGATGGACACACAGGTAACGCCATGGGGAGCTCCTTCCTGTGCGACAGCACGAGTAAGACCCACCAGACCAGCTTTGGATGCGCAGTACGCAGGATGGTTCGCTTCGCCTACACGTGCTGCCGTGGATGCGATATTCACTATTCGTCCCCACTTTCTGGCTTTCATGCCCGAGATGCAGGAGCGGATCATCCGGAACGGCCCCGTTAGATTGGTGTCGATTACGGAATCCCAGTCCTCATCAGAATGCCCATCGACCGTTTGATGTAGGGTGATACCTGCGGCATTGACAAGAATGTCGGGCTTCCCCTGAAACTCTTGTGCAGCAGAAAGAAAAATATCGATGGAAGCCTGCTCACAAACATTAAGCGCAGCGACAAAACATGGATTGCCAATTTTTTTGCGCACCTCACTTGCCAAATTCTCGTCTGAACCTCGGCGAGCGCCGATAGCGACACTCGCGCCCTGTCTTGAAAGCTCGGTAGCGATCGCAAGTCCGATTCCCTGCAAGCCACCTGTAACAATCGCAGCACGGTTTTTCATAACCACCCTCTTTGTCTTAATAACACCTTGTGCCGGCTTGAGACCGTATCACGATCCATGTAACAGTGACGCATATGACGCTCACCGGTCGTGGGATCGAAAGCTGTTCGACCATGCAAGATGCGGTAGTTATCCCATACAAATCCGTCGCCAGGTGTCAGCTTGATCTTAAGCGTCATCTCATCAGAACAAATAATGCTAGCGAAAGCCTGGCGAGCGTAATAATACCGACTAAGCTGTTCCACATCAAGCGGCGGAACCTGTTCGGTGCGATTTGAATAGCGGATTCGTTTGATTTCACCCTTCTCGGATAACTCAATAATTGGGCCTGTGTCTTCCAGAATCGCAGTGTCTTCAGTATGTCGGAAGTTTGGTTGAATGGTTGTCAAGGTTTCAAATGCTACTGAGTCGATCTCTTTGAGTTTCAAGGCTGCAGCAAAGCCATCAACGATCGTTGACTCACCTCCGACCGCATCGTTCTTAAGGCAATGCATAAATATGTATCCCGGCCCGGGCAGGCGATAAGGATTATCAACGTGAGGTGAAAGTGATAGGGCGGTCATCGTCAAATCATAAGGATTAGGAATGATGTGTACGTCTGTTACCGTGCCCCAATTGGTTTCACGGATGGGGCCAACACGTTTGGCGAAATGCTCAACTGCATCCATCTCTACCGGTATTCTGTGAACAAAAGCAAAACCGAATTCAGCAACAGTATTGAGCAAGGTAAGCAAGGTGTCGTCGTCGTGGCACAGCTTTCTGTAATCGTATCGATCGAATTCCAGGAAACTGTTATCCCAGTAACGACGGTCACTACCCAAGTCATGGGGCCTGGGATTTTGAAAACACTGACGCAGTTCATTATGATGGTATTGACACCGATGGCCGTCACTAAAATCCAGCTGAAGATTGCCATGATTGTCGCATTCCACACTTTTGACTGTCAGATCAAGTGGCAAAAAGGCAGCCTGAGTGATTCGAAGTTTTGTGCCCGGATCGCGATTATCGGGGTGATTGCTGTTTTCGCGTAGCCAGATTGGATGAAAGATCGCCTGGGTCCGATCGGACCAGGTCAACTTCAGCCCTTCCGGCGTCAATTGATATTCGAACAGTTCTAGCTCCTGATTCTCATACAGCTCATCATGCTTCTCATTTCTTTTCATTCAGGAGATTTTCGTTTAACCTTGGTTTCAGCTCTTGGGTCTAGTTCCAGTGGTTTGGCGACTGTTTGTGAAACAGACATTACAGCAAAATTGCTCCGTTCTTTTGCAGGCATGGCTGGTTCTACGGAGATCCTAAATAGGACAAAAAGGGTAAAAACACCTTGGACAGTTGCTGTGAACAGAAAGACAGCATCAGTTCCTAAATAGAGCATGGAAACTGAAACAATCATGGGACCCAAAAACGCTCCAATGCCGTAAACCAGCAACAACCCGCTTGAGATCACCACAAAATCCCCTCCCTGTGCATTGTCGTTGATCAGCGCGACACAGACTGAATAGAGTGTCAAGGAGAAGGCACCAAAAACAAACGCGACCCCCAAAAGACTGATAAAAGAATTCATACCTGAAATCATAACGAGGATAAATCCGGCAATTGAGGCACCTGTGCAGAGGAAAATGATGATCCAACGGCGATCGGTCAAATCAGACAAACGGCCTATGGGCCATTGGACAACCGCTCCTCCTATAATGATGATGGCCATAAAGAAAGATACTCCCTGGAAATCCAATCCAGCGTCCAGAGCATAAACCGGACCTAAGGTCCATAGAGGGCCATTGGTAATTCCGACGACAAAACACCCGACAAGACCCACTGGAGATATGCTCCACAAGACTTTGAGGTCGAGTTTAGCTCTTTTAACGAGAGGGGGCTGAGTGGTACTGGTGAGGGAAACGGGAAGCAAGGCCAGGGAAGCGAGGATGGAGGTCAGTATGAACAAAGTCATAGTAGCTGGTGAAGCCAGATTGATCGACAATTGTGCCAGGATAAGGGATAGCAAGGTGACCATTAAATAAGTCCCAAACAATCGACCTCTGTTTTCATTGTCCACCTGTTCGTTGAGCCAGCTTTCAATGACTAAAATGAGTCCAGCAAAACAATAACCGGACAGAACTCGGAGAGCTATCCAAACGTATTCGTTGGGAAAAATGGCGTGGACCAGTGGTGTGATTGATGCTAAAGACGCAAACACCGCAAATGAGCGGATATGACCTGAACGCTGCACCACTTTCGGGCAGTGAATCGCACCCCAAAAATAACCTGCATAATAAGCCCCACCGATAATACCAAGGAGAGTAGCTGAAAAATTTTCAATCCCACCCCGAAGTGGGATCAGGATCCCTTGCAAACCAAAACACACCAAAATGATGAAGTTGGCAATCAACAAAGAAGAAAACGGTGCCAGTTTGTACCCCATATTTCCATTAGTTTGAAAAAACAGATTTTAATAAAATTTGATTGAGATCATTTTTACAGAGGTTTTATTCGATTTGCAATCACAAAAAATCATCATGCACAAAAATTGATCCATGATATTAAACAAGTTGACTCAAAGTTGTGGATACAGAGATAAACGAGCGCATATTCAAAATTTCAAACTCGTAGCAAACTGGAAAAATTCCGTTTAAAATTATTCAGAGTGTTATCACTGCCCTAATCGCCATCCATCCTTGACCAATCAAGCGCTGGATATAAAACAGTATCGAATCAAAGTTAATGCCGGATACCACCGTCATGTAACTTCTTATGCAGGTGAGAATCAAGGGTATGCTTTAAAAGGCGATGGCCGCGAGAATGACCATGAGTTCGGCACTTTGAGCATACGTAACCTGATGAGCAATCAGGAATCATGGGTGGGGATCTTGCTGGTTGAAGACCTGTTTGGTTCACCGGAACATTTTACTGTGCCGTAGGAACAGAAGACGCAGCAGTCACCGGATTTTGCTGTAATATCTTTGCCGCAGAACTTGCAGCTGTGCATGCGGAGTCACATATCCGGAGGCATAATTTCTTCCGAAGATTGTCCACAATGCGGGCAGGTCAGAATTGAAGTAAGGTTTTCAATTCCGCTTGGTTGAGCTAATAAATTTTCAGTCATGTTTTGTTTTTGCAGTGAGTGCTGAAAATTTCTGAATGCGGTTATTGCCAAAATCTACGACGTAGATGTTGCCTTGTGAATCGACAGTCATATCGGTGGGTCGATCAAATTCTCCGGCGGCATTGCCTTGAGCGCCAAACTCGACGAGAAAATCTCCTGCTGAATTAAAAATCTGAATGCGGTTATTGTAAAAATCTGCCACAAAAACCCGACCTTGCGCATCCACTTCAATTCCGGTCGCCACATCAAATGAGCCGGAAGAATCTCCCTTAAGTCCGGTTCCTAGAAATCCTCCCCATTTGGTTACAAATTCACCTTCTGGAGAAAATTTTTGGATTCGATTGTTGTATCCATCCGCCACATAAAGAGAGTCATCCGGACCAATTGCGACATCGGTGGGATAGTCAAAGTTTCCTCCAAAAATTCGGCCTTTCTTGCCAATTTGCGGCAAGGCGGAATAATTTGCGGAAAATGGTTGAACACGATGATTATAAAAATCAGCGACATAAATGCGTCCCTGTCGATCCACCCCAACACCTCCGGGGGCATCAAATTCTCCTGCTCCTTTTCCGGAAGAGCCGATTAAGGCCAGTGATTTTCCTTCAAGATCAAAGATTTGAATTCTGTCATTTGCAAATTCAGCAACATAAATCTTGTCATCCGGAGTGATCTTTAAATGCATGGGGCGGTCGAGCATTCCAACTTCCTTTCCGGCTTTGCCCCAACTCAACACAAATTTACCTTGAGCCGTGAATTTCTGGATACGCTGATTTCCGGTATCGCTCACATAAACAAAGTCATCGCCGTCAACCGCAATTCCTATCGGACGCTCAAATTCTCCGGAATCGCTTCCTTGGCTTCCCCATTGAGCGAGAAAGCGCGGCGGAATAAATTCTTCTGCATAAACGCTTTGAGAAAAAACGAGACTTAAGGCGAAAACCGCAAAAATAGAAAGTAGTGCTGATACTGAACAGCTGATTTTCAAGAGATCCTTAGATTGAATATTCATTTTTATTTTTTGTATCAAAATTACATATGTAATTCAATTCCCAGCGCAAATTGATATTGCTGTTTTTCCTGTTCGCCATTCAGATTTTGCATGACCGGAACAGAGACTCCTCCGGTGACCATCCAGTTTTTGTAAGACCAGAGAAATGACGGTCCCATAAACGTGGAGTGCCCGCCGGTGTTTTCCAGTGCTTGATTATTCAGTGTGTTTTTGGCTTGTTGTTTACCAAAGAGTTCCATGAGAAAAACCAGGCCCGGTTCCCAATATTCACTCAGCCAGGGCCGAAATCCAAAGGAAGCACCATAAAGCCAGGCATTTCCTTTTTTCAAAGTAAGGCTCGCTTTTTTATCGTTTTCTCCATTCATGCGATAGCGTAAATCCGCAAAATAATAAAGAGTGCGGGATTCCCGACCAACCGTGAATCCGATGATTGTATCGGTCGATCCGCTTCCTAAAGTAGGTTCGCTTTCAGTGTCGCCCGTGGGCAATTTGACTGCCGCCAGCAAAGCCACCTGATCCTGACGTCCTTCCGCAAAATCCTTGCGGTAAAAACGCCATTTGGTTTGCAGCATTACATCACCTGTTCCGGCAGCTCTTTGATTTTCTTCCACTTTCTGCAATTGTGGAATTTCGACTGCAACCGCCCAATCAGGGGTTAAGCCATAAGTTGCATGAAGATGCAGCGCCTGATCGTATCCGTACTGACTTTGTTCACGTTCATATTTCATCTCCAATCCAATCCCGTCCTTGTAAATAGTATGGGGACCGGTGCCGAAAATTGGTTCATGTGCCGAAACGAAATTGGCGAACCCGAGAAAATATAAACTTGAGGAAAGTATAAATCCTCCTTTCCATTTCCTAAACATGCATTCCTATTCTTTCTTGCGTGTACTGATTAAGATTGGGGAAGAATAATTTCTCTTGCAGTAAAACCGCTGTCCTCAACGGCTGCCTTGATCGCTTCCACATCAATCGTCACTCCTGCCTCAAAGGTCAACAGCGCCTGTCCTTCATCCATTTTAATTAGAATGTCCTTCAAACCCTCAAGGATTTTCAATTTCTTTTCAACCCCAAACGCGCAAAAAGGGCAGGACAAGCCATCAATGTTGACGACCACTAACTGATCCTCTGTTTCAGTTGCTTGCAGGGAAAAATTGCTACTCGAGGGAATAAACAAAAAAACCAGCAGAAAAGCAACGGACATTGTTTTGAAAGATAAAGCTTTCATAATTATTCTCAAAAATAAGAGATGACAAATTTAACAATATGCCGCCGTAAAAATGACGAAGCACACTATTTGTTATTTTAAGCATAGAGATAATTTTTAATGATATTAGTGTGGTCGCATAGACAATATTTTGCGCTTCGTAAGCAATGACACGGTTTAAGTTCTTTCTTGGCTAAAAGCCAAATAAAACTATCATTTAAGCTAACATTATAGCTTTTAAGTATTTAAGCACTTTCTTAAATAATAGTCAAACAAATAATTAGCAGTTTCATAGTAGCAAATCTTTTCCTGGCTTAACAGGGCTTGCGGATTTTTTTAAACTTTGAGCAGACTTCAGTGGAAAAGCAATCAGAAATCCGGGGTGTTCCCCTGGGATTGAATTCCGGATTGCCGACTTATCAACACCCCAAAGCGGGGGTTTCGGGATGTTGATCGAGCTTATCTGTTGGACATTACTGTTAGGGATAGCGGTTATGCCGAAAGACAAAGTCCTTGCCGGGAGCACCAATGTGACAGCCGATACAGCCGCCGACTCCGCGAGCGGCTACCCGTCCTGCCATCCGGAATTATTACAACACAATACCGAATTTTTTTAATTTAATAATTTCAACCTGAAATTGTGGTCTAAGCGAAGAGGAAAAATAGGTTATTTCTAGCAGATATTTTTGTTCTCAATGTTCTTGAAAGCAAAATATTTTTCGCTTATTCAATGAAAATAAATTCAACAAAACCAGCCTAAAAACAGGCAATCATTGGGGATCGAGTTTGCTTCAACCGCCTGTACCTCCAAGACTTCTGCACCATATCCGGAATTTGTGATTGCCGCAACAATTAATTGCGGATTCGTCTTTTGCGGATCATACCAGACGGAAGCTTCCGTCAAACTGATTTTAGATGCGGTTACGCCTTCCAGACCTGAAAGGGACGATTTGACAATCGCCACTCAACCGCCTCAGGAGAGTCCGCTCAAACTCAATACTGCTTTTTCAAGTTGAGGAGTTTCCTCCTGCGACAAAACCGGAGCCGTCAGCAACAGCAGCACGAGCCCTAAAAGCAATACTATTTTTCTCATAATTCTCCTTCACAATGAAACAAGAAAAAAGTCTACATAAGTTACTAAACTCATCAGAACAGTGGAAAAAACAAGTGCGGCTATATTCCAGCGTTTGCCTTGCATCTGACAAGCTTGGGCTTCACAGACTTTCTTGCGGCGGAAGTAGAGCCAATAGGCCGTCACCAGCCCAAGCAGTCCCAGCGGATACAGAATGATGCGGTACTGCATGGTAACCATCATGAATGCCCCACTACCCAAACCGAGTAAAACTATCGTCATAGGCAGTACGCAACAAATCGTCGAGCCAAACGCAGTGGAGAGACTGATTAATGCCGGTTTTAGATCTGCGAACAGCATGATACTCTCCTTTATTTTTGAGACATTTTCTGTACAGGAATCAGCGACAGAAACGGATGATCTGTCAGCGAATAAAACACCGTCTGCCCCTGCTTGGTAGATTTTGCAATGCGGTGTGCTTTTAATTTCGCTAAATGCTGAGAAACCGCAGCGGCGGTTACACCGAAAATGTCTTTTAGATCACAAACACAAACCGCTTTTTTTTCTCTTAAAAGATGAATGATTTTCAGACGAATTGGATTAGAAATTAAATTATAGAATTCCGCACACTCCTCCATTTCAGGATGGAACAAGTATTGGTCTTGTAAATTTTGAAGTTCTTTTTCAGACAAAGTAGGTCCTACACAACGCATGTTTATTTCTATGAATTTAGATTTTCCGGAAGTTCACCACACTGTTTTTCCTGCCGATAAAGGTCAATTCCATAACCGGTCATTACTACAAAAAATCCCAGCAAGGGCATCAAAAAATACTCTAAATAATCGATAACGAACACCAGTCCGATACCCGTCAACGCAAATACCAGGATTGGCGTAAAACAACACAGTGCCATTACTACAGTACCAATACCGCCATACTTAGCCATTTTGTATTTCATATCATTTCCTTTAAAAAAAGTATTTAAGCAAGTTCTAAAATAATAAAATATATTTATTTTGTCAAGTAGTTTTAAATAAAATTCTAAAGTATTTTAGGATTGTTAAGGTTTTAGCAATCAATCAGCAGGCAAATATTGTAAGACAGCATCAAGAGTTTTGATTTCAAGTACCGGTGTTCCCGGCAGGCGTTCCGGCGCTTGTCCAAAACGATTGACCCATACCGCTTGATAACCAAAAGTAGCTGCTCCGGAAACATCCCAGGCATTTGAGGAAAAGAATAATATTTCTTTTGGATTACAACCGAGTTGATCAACCGCCAATTGATAAACTTGAGGGTCAGGCTTGAAAATTCTGATCGTGTCTACTGAAAATACTGCATCCAAAAGATCTTCCAATTGACTGTTGCGGACGCCCGCTTCGAGCATTTCTAACGTCCCGTTTGAAAGTATGGCTGTTCCAAGTCCAAGCTTTTTGAGCTTAGATAAAGTTTCCGGAACTTCCGGATAACAAGCTAATTCGTGATATGCATTCAACAGGTCTTGGCGTAAAGTCTCGTCGTTTATACCATGAGAATCAAGTGCATAGTCCAGCGCGTCTTGAGTCACTTTAGCAAAATTTATGTAACGCTGCATCAAGCTGCGTAACCAAGTGTACTCCAATTGTTTTGTACGCCACAATGCGGAAACCGCTTGTGCATTTTCACCTAACTTTTCCTGGTGTCGGGAAGCCGCAGAATGAACATCAAAGAGGGTGCCGTAGGCGTCAAATACCGCATGCTTGACGGTTTTAAAAGCAAGTGAAGACATGATTACCTTTAAAGGAGAAAGATTCCAGAGTAATACGAAGGAATTCTACAAGACATGGCCGGAAGCTACAATCCTTAATTTTTACCAAGAAAAATTTTAGTTTCCGGATGAAAAGCATACCACGCGAACCAGAATGCGTTTACACTCGGCAAGACTTTTCCTTGAGGATCACGGATAACTCCGTTCCGTGTTTCAAGATTAAATTCCAGGGTAAATTTTTGTCCGGCAAAAGTGTCTTCAAGAGGAGATTGTACCTGTGACAATTCCGCAAATGGATAGGCTTTAAACTTGCCATCGACCTCGATCCCAATGACTCTTTCTTTGGGATGATACTGACTGCTGCGGAATGACAAGGGAAAATAGATGTCGCCGTTTTCGTAATAGTCTCCATAAGGAGATCGTCCATAAGCACGACTGAATCCGGTTTCCTTTGAGAGAACTTCTGTGTCAGGATGCTGAGTTTTCCAGTCCTCCCAGGTTGTATGTTCGATTGGTACAGCAACCAACCTTTCACCTTTTCGGGGACCACTGACAGCTTGCCCCATGACTTGAGACCAAAGTGACTCACTCTGCCTGTCATAGAGCAGAAGGTCGCTGTTATATAGCAGACCGGAAACACCGAGCGTTGTAACAGTGCCTTTGAAATCCCGGCGAAATGCCATTCCGGTACCACAGAGCGGACAAAAGGTAATTGCCAGCGGAACTCCTCCTGCGGTGTCATTGACGATTTCATGCCAATTGAGAATGGCCAGTGGATAAGCCCGAACGACACCATTGATTTCCAAACCCAAAACGCGGCTGTTCGGTAAAAGCCAATCTGCTTCTGTGGCCGAGATAAACGTTGGGGAATCTATAGACGGAATGCCGTCACGCGGCGGACCTCCGCTTAAAATATCTTCCAGAGGCACTAAAGGATCTTCGATTGAAAATCCGTTGCGCTGGGCTGATTCTGCCTGTTCAGGATTGACGGTAAGGAGCAGAGCCCCTACCAAAATTAAAGACAACATACCGACTTTCATCAGCCCCCTTGTGCTCAAGTTTCTTCGCGTACTGTTTGCATTTCTTGCTGGAGGACATTACCAACTTCGCCTAATCCATTACTGGCAGGATTTGCCGCGTGGGGATCAATATAAGTCATATCATCTTCACCCATATCATGCTTGAGCAATATTTCCTGGCAATGGTTTTCGATTTTGGTAATTTTACCACCATGATTAAAGTACCGTTCCATTGCCGACTTAACATCTTCATGGCTAACGCAGGATGTGACTAATTTGGTCTTGCTTTTCATCTGCATCTCCTTTTCTGACTGAGAAGTGAAAGCGAAATACAACGGTCTTACACAGTTTGACGAGTCACTATAGAAAATCTTACAGCCTCTCCAAAAACAATCTGGCCGACCGTAAGCTGACCGTTGTCTTAAATGCGTAGATGGTAATGCAAGAATCGTAAAATAATTTAATTTTTCACTCAACAGAAATAAATTCCCTCACAACTCCTCACCAAAATATTCCTTCCAGCGTTCCGGTGCGTCCTTACCGAATAGAATCTCGCAAGCGTCTTTGATTCCGTGTGATTGTTTGAGGTCTTCGTGTCGAGCCACCAAGGCAAGTTTTGAACGACGGCGCAAGAAATCTTCCAGCGTTACTATCATTTCACGCCTTGCGGCCTGTGTTAATTCGCAGCGGATGTAGTCGGTTCCTTCAATCAAGGGTTCTGCCATTTCCGGATCTTCGCGGATATTTTCCAGCAGGCCGATGGCCTGTGCGCCGTAACGTCTCCAAAGTCGTGTGGACAAAACTTCTGAGGCTCCGTCCGAGGTTAGTTTATCGAGTTCCATTAAATCCACTTGGTGAAGATACTCATCCCTGATGGCATCATGCGGCTCTCCGTACCATTTTCTTTTTGCATCCGAAAGATTGGTTCCTAATTGCTGGACAGCGGCACAAATTTCTTCACCAACATTGAGACAGTCTGTAAGTTTTCCGCCAAAAATACTGATGTGTTTTTTCTCCCGATCTACATCCACAGCATGTTTGCGAGACAGTTTCATCCATGTAAGGTTAGCTTCTTCATTTTTATTATTCTTATCACCGGACTTGATCACCAGAGGGCGCACTCCGCAGCGTTCCGAAATAATATCTGCTTCAGTCAGTGGTTTTTCCAGGTTAAGACGTTTATTGATATTGTCCAAAACAAACTGACGATCTTCCGGAGTCACAACCGTTTCCGGAGAAGAAACACGGGTATCGGTTGTTCCCACCATCGTGCGGCTTCCCATCGGAATGGCAAAAAATAAACGACCGTCATCTGCAAAAAATGTCAGCACCCTTTCATTTTTCGTTATCTGCGGAACGATTAAGTGAATGCCTTTGGAATAAACATGACGGTGTGCCGTAGTCTGTTCTGAGACCTGATTTTGTTGATCAACATACGGTCCACACGCATTGATTATGACAGCACTCCGGACTTCAAATTTTTCGCCATTTCTGGTATTCCGGAGTTGTGTCTGCCACTCACCCTGAGCATTCCGGACACTGCCCAAAGATTCCATGTAATTAACTGCGGTACAGTTATAGTTGATGGCGGAGCGAATGAAATTGAAAACAAAACGAGCGTCATTGTCGTAGAGAAATGCGTCTGAATATTCAAAACCGCCGATGCTGTGTTCGGTGTTGACAACCGACTCATCTTCATTGATTTGTTTCGGAGTCAAAAAACGGGGGGAATTGGTAAAAAAATTACCGATTGCCCAATAAAGCAGGGCTCCGCAATAAAGCAAAAAAGGCGAAAAACGGAATCCTTTTCCCAGATTGGTAAAAAAACGGATTTCCTTGATGGCAGAAGGATAGGAGCGGAGGAGGTGATTGCGCGACATGCAGAGTTGCCGCACCAAAGGAAACTCGTAAGTTTCCATGTATTTGATTCCACCCCAAACGAGGTTGGAGGAGTTTTGGCTGGTGAAGCCCGCAAAATCCCCTTTGTCCACCAATGCCACTTTTGCACCTCTTGCAGCCAGGGCCGTTGCCGCAACCGCGCCGTTGATGCCTGCACCGATGATCAGTACATCGAAGGTTCGGTTTTTTAATTTTTCAATGTTACTGTCCCTAAGGTTCATTTTCAGGAGTGCCGCTTAAATTGACTGATATTTATTTTTTATGGAGAAGAAATCAAAGTCCTTGCGGTCATTTCATCGGTAATCAGGGAGTGGATAAAACCGCCTTTAAATGCGGCCCTGAGTGCTTCAATTTTTTCTGTGCCTCCGGCTACTCCAACTACATGTTTCATTTTTGCCAGAGTTTCCAGGTGAGTTGTAATCAGCCGATGGTGATGTTCCAAGTCCAGTTGTTCTCCATCCGCATTAAAGTATTCTCCATGTATTTCACCAACCGCACCTAGTTTTTTAAGCAGATCAAGTTCTTTTTGGGATTTGTAACCAAAGCGACCGAATTCGGTGCTGGGCATCAAGGAACCTATGCCCACCATCGCAATATCCGCCAGTTGAGCCATCTCCATCACATGCTTTACTTCCGGCTCATTGAGCAACTGGTCTCTGAGTTCACTAGAACCAACCAACAGTGG
>JAESQU010000215.1 GCA_016764995.1 SAR324 cluster bacterium
GCCGGTCAAAGAAGGTGCGGATTTAATGACCGGCTCGACTTACAAAAGTTTTGGCGGTCCGCCTTCCGGAATGATTTTGACCAATTCCGCGGAATTGGCGCAGCGTTTAGATAAAATTGCTTTTCCCGGACTTACCGCTAATTTTGATCTCAGTCGTGCAGCCGCAATGGTTATATCCGTTTTGGATTTGCTGACCCACGGAAAGGAATATGCGCGGATGTGCATCGCCAACGCCAAGTCACTAGCGGAATCTCTGCATTCCGGAGGGTGTGAAGTATTTCATGTTTCCGGAAAAGGGTTCACGAACTCATAACATGTGGCCGTTCCCGCTGCAGTTTTTGGTAGAGGAGACATTGCGTCAAAGCAGCTGGAAAAAGCTAATCTCCTTACCAGTGGAATTGGTTTGCCTTTACCAGCGGTTGCGGTAGACTTCAACGCGATGCGACTGGGAACCCAGGAAATTACACGCTGGGGTATGCGTCCGGAAATTATGGAAACGATTGCGGACTTTTTCTGTCGTGTACTTGTCCAAAAGGAAAATTCGGAAAAACTAAAATCCGCAGTGATTGAATTCCGGAAAGAATTTCAAAAGCTGCATTACATTCGTGCTTAAAGAACTTCTGGAGATTTATAAAAAAAGTTTGATTAGTATATGTTTTCATAGCCGACTTCTTTTAAAAGCGCAATTTCGAGTTCCAGCATTTCACTGGCTTCATCTGCGGAACGTTCGTGATCCCATCCGGCGATGTGAGCACAACCATGTGCTAAAAGGCGAATAAGTTCTGTTTCAAAATCCCATCCGTTTTCCTCGGCCTGTTTCCGGACTCGTTCCACAGAAACCACTAAATCACCTGCCAGTTCAACATCTTCAGATTCGTCAATTTTCGGTAAACTCAATTCAACATCATCTTCAGTATATGGCCAGGAAAGGATATCCGTGGGACTGTTTTTGCTGCGGAATTGCTGATTTAGTTTTTGGATTTCCGTATCATCGGTGACGTACAGTGAAATGCCGCGCTCACTTTCAAACAAGTGCCATAGAAAAACTTTTAAAATCTCCGCGAGCTGTTTTTGATTTATCAAACCTTGCCAGTCAGCATCGCAGCGGATTTCAATCATGAGGTAATTTCGGAAAAGGAAAAGACGCGTAAATGAGCACTGCGGCTTCTGGGGTTACAGGAGACTTCACTTGCCGAAGCATTCACCGGACGTCTCGTGAGAACTCTTCCCAATGGTTTTTCGCCACAAATACAGAACGGCAAATCAGTTGGACAAACACAGGGGTTTTCCCATTTCCGGAATTGGTGTTTGACCATCCTGTCTTCTAAGGAATGAAATGAAATTATGGCCAAACGGCCATCCGGTTTTAGCCTTGACGGTGCCTCTTTCAACAAAATCCCAAGTTCATTTAACTCGTCATTTACTGCAATTCTCAGTGCCTGAAAAGTTAATGTGGCAGGATTAAAACCTGGTTTTTTGAAACGACGGGGCATGATGTCGCTCACCATGTCGGCAAGTTCCTTTGTCGTTTCAAACAGTTTTTTCTCACGTTCAGCCAGAATGGTGCTGACGATTTTCCGCGCAAAACGTTCCTCTCCATAAGAGCGTAATATTGTAAGCAATTCGTGTTCACTTGAATTATTTACCAGATCCGCCGCAGTGAGGTGTTGACGATCTGGATCCATGCGCATGTCCAGCGGACCTTCATGCATAAAAGAAAAACCGCGTTCCGGACGTGCAAGCTGATCAGAAGAAAAACCGATATCTGCCAAAATATAATCAAATCGAGGTTCCTCCCAATTCTCAAAACACTCAGGCAATTCCGAAAAAGCGGCTTGCTTCAACCGGGTTTGATTTTCAAAAATTTTCAGGCAATCGGTCGCTGCTTTTAACGCATGCAGATCCCGATCAATGCCATACAAAATTGCTTCCGGAAATTTTTCTAACAAACGCCTGCTGTGTCCACCGCCGCCAAGAGTGCAATCCAAAATTGTTTGGGTTGCTTGCGGCGCGAAATCTACGACTTCGGCGGCTAAAACTGAAATGTGTTCAAATTGCGTTTTCATTTGAAGCGAAACATTTTTTTTGCCGCAGAATGATAGGGGTAAACTTTCCGGAAAGCAACGTTGTCAGAGCGAAGTAAATTTTGGAAAAGTATGTGAGGATTTAAGGCATCTTTTTGCGAGAAAATTAGTCTCAGCAAAGTTGTTGCCAAGCCCTCCGGAAAATCTCCACGCACGACTAAAACTGGATTCCATGCTACTCCGGCCAATGCTTCAGATTGATATGAAAATGAATTGGCCGGAAGTTTATGAGGCATTAGCCAAGGGTAATTTAATCGCAAAGAGCGTATCAGTTGCTGGTCCAATGCTAAAAGACGGATACCCGCAAATTGCTCAAGCCAGTTATTGATTTCCCGCAAAGGGACTGGACCTGAAACAGCCAGAACTTCTTCAGAAAAACCATCTGCGAAATCTGGAATTCTACGACCGTTGAACCAGTTTATTTCGGTTTGTGGCGCTAACTTTTTCCAGACTTGCACAAAATAGAGTGAATTATCATGCACCAGCAAAGTCTGTGTACTTTCGAGTGAAAGGAATGGCCCCGGAACAGTACCTAAAACATACAACCAATTTTTCCAGAGTACAGACAAAACACGCAATCCAGGATGTTTTTTCAACTCTTCATGTGCGGATTTTGCGTCAATGATTGCTAGAGAAACCCTGTTATTTGAAAGTTGTGTCAGACGGTTTTCCGGTGAATTTTCCGTACCTATTTCAATTTTGGTTTTACTGGTTTTCCGGGATGATGCCCAGAGTCTGGACAGTTCATCAGCAAAAATATATGAACCTGTACCTGGAGAACCGGTCAGGATTATGTGTTGTGGTTTGCTCCATAAAGTCCCTGAAAAAGAACAAATCCAAAACAGTAGAAATATTTTTAAAATAACTTTCTTCATAAAACCTGCTTAGTCACTGTTGGCATTCTGGACAAAAAAATGTGCTCCTTTGCTGTTGCACTATGCGTTGAATAGGAACACCGCATTCCGGACATGCCTGATCATTTTTACCATAGACTTGGAGAAATTGCTGGAATGTTCCGGTTTTGTCATCAACTCTGCGGAAATCGGAAATTGTGGTCCCGTTATTTTTGATAGCTTCTTCGAGAATATTTTGAGTATTTTTAATAATTTTAGTCCAATCTTTTTTAAGAAGCTTTCCGGCCACGCTCTGAGGATGAATCCGTGAGCGAAACAAAATCTCTGAGACATAAATGTTGCCGAGACCAACCACTATCTTTTGATCCAGTAATACAGTTTTAATTTCACGTTTGGAAGATGCCATTCGTTTGATGAAAAAACTGGGCTTCATCTCTCCAGAAAGCGGTTCGATTCCCAGCTTGAGCAATGACTTTGAATCTGCCAGCTTATCATATACCTCCAAGGTTCCAAAGCAGCGTATATCATCGAAAATCATGAGCCGACCGCTTTTTAAGTGAAACCAGACTCGATTATATTTCGTAGGTTCCGTAAGCTGATCACTGACTATGAATTTCCCCGTCATGCGTAAATGAGCAATTAAATATCTTTCCGGCTGTAAATGAAAAATTAAAAATTTGGCTCGGCGTGTAACATCCAGAAAGGTCATTCCGCACAACTGCTCCTGGAACGCATCAAGGTCTCCCTGAACTATTGGATTACTGCGGAAAATTTCAACTGATGAAATTGCGTCTCCGCAGATTTCTTCACGTAATTCTCTAACGACTGTTTCTACTTCAGGTAGTTCCGGCATTTAGGTTTTATTCTGCTTTGAGTGGTTGCTCTTCATGAAGGATATTCTATCTGAGTCAGATTCGACTCTCAATCACTTTTAACATCTCAGTTGTTTTAACTGAACTATTTGTAGAAAAAATGTCGTGAAATAGAAATATAATATTACTCTGACCCTAATTAATAAACTGCCCTCAATACCACCGTTTTGTACTCTCGAAGAAGTGCAAACGACGTTTGTTAAAATTAGATTCTACAAGGATTTATTTGACTGAATTTAAGTTGACATCAAGCTTTATGGATTGTAGTGTAAGCAGAAAATTTAATACTTTGAACATGTTCTTAGCACAAATAATAATTTTCAGTGGGCAATACGAGGGGACTCTATAATTATGGACAAATGTCTGATATCCTTGTCATAGACTGGTAATAGTGAGAATCCTAAATTATATGAAGTGAAAATTTAGCTTAAATGCTGGATAATATCGCATAATGATGGCATATACATCTTATAATAATTATTCGGGATACAAACCGCTTGGGGCGAGACGAATAGAGCTCCCCCCTGAACTGAGAGCTTCTCAACCATTGCTACTTGTCATCTTCATCAAAAGTGTGTATGATACACATAAAAAATAGTCGAGAAATTATAAGGCGGTTAAAAAAAGATGGATGGCAACTACACCATATTAAAGGTGACCACCATCAGTTCAAACATCCGGAAATATCTGGAAAAGTTACTGTGCCGCATCCTAAAAAAGATTTTCCTATAAAAACTTTAAAGAGCATATATCAACAAGCCGGTTGGAATTGGAGATAAACCATGAAATACCCAATTGTATTACACAAAGAAAAAGATTCTGATTATGGAGTTACTATTCCTGATGTTCCAGGGTGCTACACTGCAGGTTCGACGATAGAAGAAGCAATAGCAATGGCTCAAGAAGCGATACAGTGTCATCTTGAGGGACTATTGATTGACAAAGAGCCACTTCCCTTAAGCTCTTCAATAGAAGAAAATCAAAAAAACCCTGATTTTGAAAATGGCATATGGGCAATAGTAGATATTGATATTGCTAAGCTATCAATAAAATCTAAAAGAGTAAATATAACTATTCCGGAAACGGTACTTCATTCAGTAGACAAATATGCCAAACAACATGGGGAATCACGTTCCGGGTTGCTTACTCAAGCCGTAACAGAATATATGGAAGTTCACAATTAACAATATGAAAAACAATCACAACCAGTAGGACAGCAAAAAACCGATCTGTTTATTGGTTGCTAAGATGCTTTTGTGAAATGATTCCGGGGCTATTATCTACTTGTAATGAATAATTGTAATGAATATCTATTATACAGGGAAGAGGTCTGATAATACCTAAGTCAGAGGTTTATACTGTTTAATTGACAGGATATTTTTTGTGAGTCAAAATTATCTGATTTACCGAATAATATCGGATTTTCAGGGGAAATGTAACTATTAATAATAAGATAACTCAATATTAAATGAGGGACAATGAAAAAAATCCTCGTTTTAACATTAGCAACTATTGGCTTTACTGCTTGTAGTGTTACTTTGACTCGTGAGGGCCGAATGGTGTGAAAGATTCAAGCGGACTGGGCAAATCAGTGTAAATTTTAGGTACATCAGAATCTTCGAACGGGTCCGGTTTTATGGTGAAAGATGATATTAAAAACGCAAAGACTGAAATGAAGAACGATGTTGCTATTCAAGGGGGAAACACTTATGTGATTACAGGGCAATATACAGATGGTTTCGGGACAACATTTGAATATGAAATTTTTAGATGTAAGGAGAGATGATCATGAGCATCAGAGGCATTGGAGCAGTTGTAATATTTTTATTTTGTTTTTTTAGGATTAATGTCAGTGGTTGGTAATGTACATGTCGCTGAGTTTTTTTGAATACTTGGCTTAGGTGCATTTGCTTCTGTTATTGCGTTCTTGAAATTACCAAAATCAAAAAAATAAGTAGATAATACCAATTCATATAATCAGCACTAATTTTCAGTGAATGAGTAAGTACAGCAAATTGATATTTAAAATTCTTCATGGGGAATCGGACACGAATATTTCCTTTAATGATCTTTGTCATTTACTCAAAAAATTAGGTTTTGAAGAACGAATACGAGGAAGTCATCATCTTTATAGAAAGGAAGGAGTAGAAGAAAAGATAAATCTCCAAAGGGAAGGGGCACAAGCAAAATCGTATCAGGTAAAACAAGTTCGAAATATTTTATTGAAATATCATTTAGGGAATCAAGAGGATTAATTATGGATAAATACGAAATTATTATTTATTGGAGTCAGGAGGACCAACTTTTTATATGTGAAATCCCGGAGCTTCCAGGGTGTTCTGCCCACGGGGGGAGTCAAGAAAAAGCATTGAAAAATATTAAAGACGCAATGCAATTGTGGATTGATACCGCAAAAGAATTTGGAGATATAATTCCAGAACCTAAAAAACGAAGGCTGATGTTTGCATGACTATCCGATAATCCCCACCTTTTTTTCTTGCAGATTGTTCCACACTTTGCTTTTTGCCGAAGGGTATTTATGAAGTTAGTGTGCACACAAATGCCTGTTTTTATTTAGGTAATATCTTTGCGTCATCCTAAAAATATTCTGATTAGTATTGAGGGAATAATGGCAGTTGGATGGGCCCGTGAGGGGGCTGTACAGGAGCAAATTGATGCTACTATAGCAGATGCGGTTGAGTTGGCAAGAAGTCGTTTGACTGATGGGGAAAGCTATATTCAATGTGAAGAATGCGAATCCTTGATCCCGGAAGCGCGGCGCAAAGCAGTGCCCGGAGTTCGCCTTTGTGTTGGCTGTCAGTCAGAATTGGAAAAACATCAAACCTCGATCAATTATTTCAACCGCAGCGGCAGTAAAGACAGCCAGCTCAAGTGAATGGATCTGAGAAGGTGCTGATCACGAACGTATTTTACCCCAGGGAGTTCCCTTTAGTCTATGCGCAGCGAGCCACCAACCCAATATTCCGCAGATGATTGCCGTAGCAATTGGCGCGGTTAACCAGAGAACAGGATCTATGCTCAAAGGCAAATTTGCTTCCACTGCAGGTGCGACATATTGACTACCTAAAAACGCGGCCGGATCGTTGCTTTTTTGGAGACCGTTCGGTAGAGAAAATTTTAGAGTTGAAAGTCCAAGTGTGGCCAGCCAAGTCAGCAACACCCCAAGTGTTCCACCAAAAAATCCTTGAAACGCAGCCTCAGCAGAAAGCTGTTTCCGGACATGTTTACGACTACAGCCGATAGCACGGAAGACCGCTGCTTTGCGTTGCCGCTCCCCCATTGCTCCACGTAAAAAGATGATCAAAAGCAGTAATGCCAGCACAGCCGCAACCGAGGTGGTGACTTGCTGAAATTGTCCGGTTAAACGGGAAAGTGTTCCGAGCAGTGTTAAAAAAGAATCGGCGCTAACGACGCTGGAATTCGGAATTATTTTCTGGATGGAAACTTTTGCAACATCTGCTTTTGAAGGATCGGAGACACGCAGGAAAAGCTGATTGACATGACCGTCCTCCATTTTTACCAACTGCCGCGCTTCGTTGATGTCCAGAAAAAATTTAGCGGAGGCGATTTGACTGCCTTTCTGAATATCCACGATGCCGGTTATGGTAAAAGTAGCACTGCCGATAGCTATAGTTTTTCCGGGTTTCAGGTTATAAAACGCACCATAATGACGTTCGACCAATGCTTCATATTTTCCTGCTTTTGGCATGCGGCCTTTTATCAGCCATTCCTTGACTATCGCGGGGCCGATCAGGTTTTCCGGATTTGTCGTTTCATTTTCGTTTTCAATTGCGGATTGGAGGGGAATTCCACTAACGCTGAAAAATTTTCCAGGCGAAAAATTCCAGAGCAAAACCGTTCCCATGACTTCTGTCACACCTTCAATTGTACGCAGGGAATTCCAGTTTTTTTCAGCAATTAGCTGCGCGGAATACGGAATCATCAGTCCCATTGTTTCCGGCAGCGCGGATTCTGTTCTGCCCTGTTGAACAACCAAATCGGCATCCAGATTTTTAAACGTGAGCTGTGCCAATGACTGAAAGCCCACACCGAGAACAGGCAGCAAAATCACCATCCACCAATGCTTCCACAGGCAGAATTTCCGCATCCAGCGGACTTCCTGAAATCAATTGTGAATTCAATCCGGGGATTCCTGAAGTACCTTTGGAGTCAACTCCCAACAGGGACTGGAATTTATTTTGAGACAAGTCCCATAAAAAAACAGCTCCGGTGGCCGGACGACTCCAGGAAGTTTGCTAATTTTCTCAATCGCTGTTGCAGGAAGCTGTGCGGTGGGGTGTGGGAAAACGAGTCCTTCCAGCTTTTTCGGAATGTCTCCGGAAAGCTGTACGACAATATCCGCACCTACATTTTCAAGCGGAAGCCGCAATGCGTCTGACGATACGCGGCTGATTGCGGTCAACGTGACTGCCATGAAAACCACCAGCGCAATGCTGATCAAAGTGACCGCGCTTCTGCCGATGCGATAAAAAAGTTCTTGTTTGAGATAATTAAATCGACTCATTCCGGTTATCTTAAAAGTAAAAATTATTTGCTTGATTGAGCTTAAAGAGAATCAGAATAACAGAAGAATATGAAGAAAATATGAAGAAATTGTGGGAAAGTGGAGAAGGATGCGGATGCTGAAATTTTCTGGAATTGTTCCGGAAAAATCAGTCGATCACGGTTTTTGCAGCCACTCCTCAACGGTTCTTCGATCTTGAGATTTAAGCATAAAATCTTCCTCCAAAATGGATAATATTTGCTGGGGCATAATTGTGCTGAGTGTTTTTGAGTCATCAAAACCGAGCAAAACTCTAAGCAAACGTTGGTAAACTTCCAAAGGAGAACCTGTGGAACTTGCATTGAGTTTAAGTTGTTTTTCGATTCCAGGTGGCACCTCGAATTGACGTTTTAAATCATTGTAATCAAAAGGAGTATTGTTGTTACTATAATATCCATGAGGCAAAAATTTCAATCTAGCAAAATTATTCAGAAATTCATGTGTTGTTTTGCTTTTAGCTAAATCCTGTTCAAGCTCAATTTCAATACCGACCCCCAGTTTAAAGGAACTTTCCATTTTGTTCAACAAGGTAAAAAATGTGTGAGTGTTTGTTAACACTTGATAGATCATTTTTCCCTCCGATGAAGACAATGATTTGCAGGTCTCTTTCAGGGCTTTCATTTGAAATGCTGGAAAAGGATCATAAACAGATTTTTTCCCACTTTTAGGCAATTTGGCGGATTTATCAATTTTTGTTGATTTATGCATTACGGTTTTTGTTTGCACAGGTGTCTGCACTGTTTTTTCAACCACACTTGCGAGTTCCGATTTCTGTAAAGCTGCTTTCATTTTCTGAGCCTGTATTCTGGCTCCAACAGGTCTTAACTCTGAGCGTAGTTCTTCGACAAAACGCTGTTCCTCTTTGGAGCCTTGACCTAACATTTCATCCAGCAGCCAATTTAGTTCCTCAACTTGTTCCGCACTTTTCCGCAAACTCTTTTCGGAAAATTTACCCTCACTTCCGAGCAGTGCTCTTGTTTGCTCGTACAAGGCTGCCGCATCAAGATTTTGTTCGCGCAGTTTTGCTAGTTCAAGCCAAATTGATTCAACTTCCTTGATGGCACTCTTCAGCAAAGCACAGGTTTGGGTGACACTTCCAAAATTCAATGCCGCGGATGTTAATCTCGTGTTTTCATCATAAGCTTTCTGCAAAAAATTATAAGTTTCCCTGGAGTTCCATTCTGAAGCATTTGAAAGTGTTTCCAAAAATCCTTTGATTTGTTCACAATATTGCCGCATCTCCTTTTTACCCTCTTCCAGCAAATCAAGCGCGTATAACATTCCTTCGGTTATTGGAGCGTCAAACAAATCAACATCTTTTAAGTTTTGCTGCAATTGATTTAGTTTTTGTGTTTTTGAGTCAGCAACACGTCCGCCTTTTTCCAACATTCCTTTGATCAAACCCAGGACTTTAAACAGGAAAGGACTGGTTATAGTATGTGTAGACGCATTGTGATAGATCTTGCCAAAGGAGATGGAAAGGTTTTGCAAGATGCCGGACACCTCCCGGAAAGTTTCGTCAACACCGCTTAAGGTCTTAATAAAAAGTTGCAGATGCTCCAACTCCTGTGTAGCATGGTCGTGGAATTGAGCAATGCATTTTTCTTGACCGTCACTTTCTTTTTGTTCCGAAAGTGTATTTAGATGTTTTTTGAAAATTTCCAAAGGTTCAAAAGGAATGCGGAGCAAAAACATGCGCAGAAGCATGTCTGTACGGGACATTTCGTATAACTCAAGACCCCACTCCGGAATTATTTTTGAGGTTGGTATTTTTACATTCTTAAGATTTCTTTCAAAGCCGGAAAGTTTTTCCAGGATTTCATCTGGTGAAAAAGTTTCTGCGGTCGTTTTTTTTGCAAGAGCAACTTTCATAGCCTGCTTCTCCAAATCCTGGATTCGGCTGACACTTTGGAAATATTTATAAACGGATTGCACTTCCTCGATGGACATTGGGGGATCAAAGCTGCTGACATTTTTATTTTTCAGCAGTGTTTCAGCAAGTGGCGCGGCTTCCGAAAAGAGTTTTTCAACTTCTTTTTTTGCCGATTCATCAACAGCAGCGTCAATTGGCAAAAGCATCCATTTCCCTTGTTGAAGACCGTCACGGGTACTCCTGATTTTTTTGAGGGATATTTCGATTGCTTTTCCTGCTGAAAATCCGAGGGGCTCAGTACCATAAAATCCCTGATCCAGACTGAGGTGAATGCAATCAGCTTGACGCTTGATTTGATGGTTCATCTTCAGAAAACGATCAGCCTCTCTATTGAAATGTTCCGGACTGCGGCATTTATCGTAAAGCTCCTTGTTGGTCCGATTTATTTCTGTGAGCATGGAAAAAATACTTTCTGGTTCACCAGCTTGAAAAATCCAGCGGTTTTCTTTGCTCAGAGCTGTACGAACAAATTGAGTTATTTCTTTTGCTTCCCTTACAGCATCCTGAACTTGGGAAACAGGTTTCCTCTCAGCGTGCAGGGCCGCCTGGGCATGTTTTAATTGTTCAAGTGTATTAGTGGACATAAGAACATCTCCAAGATATACTTAGCTCGGTTAATAATTTATTTTTCTTCATGCAAAAACTTGTTTTGGTTAAACAGATTTGCTTGAACGGAGTAATTAGCTGAAACACTTTATGCATTTACAATTTATTTCCCTTGCAGAATAAAGGGGTTTCCATAATCAAGAATGAAATCAATATTGGCTAGTATCTCACAACCTAAAGAGATACAAAACTTAAATTTAAAAGAGTTGACTCAACTGGCCGAAGAATGTCGGCAGAGAATTATTGAAGTCACCAGTCAACGCGGCGGACACCTTGCTTCTTCACTTGGAACTGTGGAGCTCACCGTTGCTTTGCTAAAGAATTTTGATTTTAGCATGGACCGAATTGTTTGGGACGTTGGTCACCAAGCCTACCCTTATAAAATTCTAACTGACCGTAATGAAAAATTTGATACACTTGGAAAGTCAGGCGGAATCAAAAAATTTCTCTCTCGAGACGAAAGTAGCTACGACCATTTTGGTGCGGGACATGCCTCAACTTCAATTTCCGCTGCACTTGGAATGGCCATTGGTCGTGATCTTCAACAAAAAAAACATCGGGTAATTGCTGTCATCGGTGATGGTGCAATGACGGGTGGTTTGGCCTTTGAAGCCTTGAATCACAATGGTTCACTCGACAAAAACATGCTTCTTATCTACAACGATAACGGCATCAGCATTGACCCGAATGTTGGCGCAATATCAAAATTGCTGACACGTTTTGCCTCCTCCAGATTTTACAACAGTTTCCGTGAAGAAACACTTGAATTCGCGGAGAAAGCACCTTTTTCAGAACGATTAGGTCTGAAAGTTACATTACAGAAATTACACGATTCCGCAAAGAGCTTTTTATCTCCGCCAAGTATGCTCTTTGAACAATTAGGTTGGCGATATTTTGGCACAGTTGACGGTCATAACCTGGCCGAATTACTGGATTTAATAAATCGTGTTAAGAGTTTAGATGGTCCAATCGTGATTCACGCTATTACTCAGAAAGGTAAAGGTTACCCCTTTGCTGAAGAAGATTCTCACAAATATCACGGCGTCACCCCCTTTGAACCGGTCGATGGTAAATTTATCAAGAAAAAATCAACCGGCGACGCAATCAGTTTTTCTCAGGTTTTTGGCGATAAACTTGGAGAATTAATGGAACGAGATGAAAAAGTTGTGGTGGTGACTGCGGCCATGCTTAGTGGAACAGGAATTGTTAAACTCCAACCGAAATATCCGGATCGCGTGCTTGATGTCGGAATTGCGGAGGGACATGCTGTGACATGTTCAGCAGGACTTGCTACCACGGGCAACAAACCATTTGTAGCAATTTATTCTACATTTTTGCAGCGTGCACTTGATCACATAATACATGATGTTGCGATTCAAAATTTGCCGGTGCGTTTCATGCTTGACCGTGCAGGATTTGTTGGTGCGGACGGTCCGACTCATCATGGTTTATATGATCTGACTTACCTGCGCATGATTCCCAACATGACAATAATGGTCCCTCGCAATGGTGCAGAATTACGCAGCATGATGGAGTTTGCCTGTAATTACGAAAGCGGACCATTGGCTATACGTTACCCCAGAGGAAATACTGCTGAGCTTGATGATAAAAAGAGTCCCCCGCTGGAATTTGGGAAAGCTCACATTTCGCGCAAAGGAAAAGATGTTGCTTTGTTTGCAGTAGGTTTGATGGTCGATACCGCAGAACAAGTGGCGAAACTTTTGGAAAAAAAAGGCTATTCAACAGCTGTTATTAATGCTAGATTTGTCAAACCTCTTGATGAGGAAGTGATTGTCAAATTTGGACAAAAAGTGAAAATGCTGGTCACATTGGAAGAAAACACGGTTCATGGTGGTTTCGGAAGCGCTGTACTGGAAACTTTGAGTGAGAATGGAATTTGTTTGCCGACATTTCAAATTGGAGTTCCGGATCGTTTCTTTGCACAGGGTTCTCCCGAAGAACAACGGGAGTCAGCTGAATTGAATCCGGAACAAATTTATTATCGAATTCTAGAAAGACTCCCTGTAATGGTCAAGAAAATGAACACGAAACGAACAGCCTAACCAAAGGAACTTGCCTCCTAAAAACTAACAGATTCTAAAATAGTTATTTATAAAATATTTGTAAATATAATTTTATTATTGACTGATTTTATATGATGTTTATTCTCATATTTTCTAAATTTCTATCTTTGTGAGTGGACAAAGTTGCCGCTTTATCACAGTGAATACTAAAATGTACGGCTCTTGCATTTGAGGTAGTGCTGAAAGTATTACCAGGGATCCGGGCAACGAATTCCGCAAGGAAATTGTGTCAACCATTCATTTAAGGAAATTTAACATGTCAAACGATTTACTGAAACAGCTGGAAGAGAAAATCAACGCAGTGATAGAAATCATCGAATTGTCACGTATGGAAATTACTGAACTGAAAGAACAAAACGATGAGTTGGAAAATAGGTATGTTGATTGGGAAGATAGGCTATCTGCTTTGATTGAAAAATTTGAGCAGCTTGAAGATGGAGAAACAGTTGAAATTGAAGCAGAAGTTGAAGCATCAATTCAGAAAGTCGAGGAAGAAAAAATTGAAGATGTCGCTGCTGAAGAAGATGAAGCCGAGGAAGAGGCCGAGGAAGAAGAAGATTCCGAAGTAATTGTTGCAGAGGTAGATGAAACGGAAGGTACCGTTTTTGATACCAGTGCAGATTCATATACGGCAGCACCTGGATCCACTCAGCATTACGCATGACGCTGGCGCCGCGTTCCGGTTCCTTCAGTTATTTCTACATACTTGTTTTAGCTCCAAATTTTACTGCGAAGAATATGTTAAGTCAGTTTCTTCGCAATTTACTCACCTTATTTTTCACATGCTTAATTTTCGGTGGACTGTCATTTCCTCCGCTTCTACAGGCACGTCCCTCAGTCGGAGTCCTTTCTGCAGATGTTATCTACCCCTCAAATGGACTGAATTGGTTGGGGCTTTTTCTTCAAGAAGAACTTTCCCTTCAGTTGCAACTCACAGATCAATTTTCAATCATTTCTCCTGATACTATGCGCCGCTGGAATCAGCGTCTACGAAACTCCGGACAGCTTGTTTTTAGTTCCGCAGAATTGAAAAATTCAGAAATATACCAACTAAAACCGAATAGACTTCTCAAATTATCTATCCAGAAAGTCCTCAACCAACTTTCTGTCACTTGGAGTGTCAGTAGTTTCGAAGAAAATAGCTCTCTTCAGAAAATTCAAAATATACATTCCTGGATTACTCCTGATAATCTGATAGCTTCGCTCTTGAATGATCTTGCTAAAGGAGATAAATTATTCCGGAATATCAAACACTTTCCTTTACACTACACATGGGAAGGAATTAAGAGTTTTTATCAGTGGAAACTTAAACTGGTTCCTGTTCCAAATACCCCTAAATGGGAAGAACACAAAGATGAATTGGAGGCGTTATTGTTGAGCCATCCCTCACTGTCGGCCTCGATCCATTTTCATAGAGCAGTTTTATTGATCATTGAAAGTAGCGTGATGCGACCTGCTCATGTTCCATCTCTGAATTCTGCGGAAACAGATATTTTGGCGGCAATGAAAGAGCATCCGGGAAGCGGTGAACATCACACCTTACTCTCCCTTTTGCACTTCCTCCGTAAAGAACCTTTGTTCTCCAAACAACAGGCAAACATTGCCAACAAGATAAATCCAGCCAATGGATTGGCATTGATTCTATATGGTCTAACAATCGGTAAAACTCCACAGGCAGGCGCTACTTACATTAAAAAAGGGCTCCGACTTTATCCATTTGTGGCTGAACCAAGTGCTGACGGCGGGCAACCTTATCATGTGCTGGTTAAAGATTTGGAACCTTGGCTGAATTCTTCCGTTTCGGAAAAACCCCCTAATTATGAACTATTAATACGTTCCGGCAAGGAGGATTATGATGCGCGACGCTGGACAGAAGCACGTCAGGCTTTTGAAGATGCATCTGTACTTGAACCGGAACTTCCGGAACCGCTTTTATTTCTGGCACAGTTGCGATTGGCCCAGCAGAATGTGGAAAGCGCTCTCTTACTGCTCGCAAAACTTCAAAAAAGATTTCCCAAACATCCTGAAATAAACCTCTATTTAGGCTATGCTCACGAAAAATTAAAACATTATATAAAAGCAGAAATCTTGTATCGTACAGTTCTCCAACTGAAGCCGGAACATCACAAGGCGCTTTTGAGGCTAGGCGCTGTTCTTATCAAACTTGGAAAACGAGAGGAAGCACGCAGTTTTTTGGAAAGTCTGACCCAAAAATATCCGATGTACACAGTGGCGTGGTGGAACCTGGGCATTGTCTATTATCAGCTTGGAGAATTGGAGTTGGCAGAATCTTCATGGGAAGAATCCTTGAGACTAGAGCCGGATAATAATCAGGTACGAGTACGTCTTGAACAACTGCGTGAAGAATTATTTTGAGGCCAAGACGCACTTTAGAATTATTTTTCATTATTTACATTTAGGCTTCACTATTGCAACTTTGTTAATGTAAGTTGTGAAACTTTAAAATATAATATACTTCCATACCGAAAATTGGCAGAATAATATTTACAATTTGCTCTAATAACAGTATGATACGTTGCTTCAAAGGATGTGTTACTAAATAATTAGTCTGCACAAAGGCGGAAGTTTCAGCAATTTTGAATTGAGCAAACGAATTGGGGAAATTGTAGATGTAATTCTTCATTTGACTAATGCCAAAAATACTGTAATTTGAAGCACAGATTATTTTGAAAATTCAGTAAACAGATTAAAATGAAAATCTGTCTCAATTAATGTTAATTTTCTGTACTTTGTCTTAATAATAATATATCATTTAGGGTTTAGAGAATAAATAACTTGCGTTACACTTTTAAAGACCTTAGAATCTCACGCGAGACTGATAAAAGAGTCTCAAAGATCACTCAGAACAAAAGAAGGAATTGAACATGAAAAATATAATAATTTTACTCATATCTATCTTTTTTTCTGTCCAGGTTTTAGCTCAAAGTCAGGAGGTTTTACCGACAGATGAAACTTCCAAGACAAATTTGGCAGGCCAATACATTTACGCCGACTCATACTTTAAGAAATCCAAAACAGGTATTGTTTTGAAGTATGCACCCACACTGACAACAATGTTTTACGGGTGGCGTTTTGTAGTCTACAACACAGAAAAGTTTTTTATCGGCGGTACCGGATTCACGGGTCAGTTTGGTGGACCAACAGAATTTGGTACTCTGACAACCGCAGGGTTAACAGCTGGTTATGATTTTACCATCTTTGATGATATTTATGTAGACTGGGGCATAACTGCAGGTGGCGCGGGTGGTAGATCCAGCGGCACAAAAACTATTTCTGAGGGTGGTGTGCTCGTAGAACCGTGGTTCGGATTTAATCATAAAGTTGGGGAAAATACAGACTTTAATTATTCCTTCTCCTGGTTCATGATGCCGAACAGTCTAAATTATAACAACGCTCTCTCATTTAATCTTCGCATTGATTTCATTATCAATTAAGTCCACTGCCTGACAATGCTACAACAGGCATTGTTTCTAAGAGTAAAAGCCAAGATTTGCCGATTTGTCTGTCCGAATCATCTATGAGCATTTTTTGGCTACTCCACTAATTTTCCACTCCAATATTCCATTTTTCCTCACACAAGTTAACCTTCTGTTATAATCAGCTGTATAAATTTGTGCGTTTTTCAGCTTTAAATAATGCGCAATTCTGTTAACATGTCCGTTTAGGAAGGCTTGGTGAATCACTAATTTTTCTCTACGAAAAAAACGCTTAATTTTCCTAAACCAACTTTTTAAGTTAATAACTGGGGACATAAATGAAAAATTTTTTAAAGAATCAATATTTTAAGTTGCTCAGAAACCAGGGACGCAAAGCTGGTATTGTGCCAGTCGAGAATCCCGCAAATGAGGAACAGCGTTTAGCTGAAGTAAAGCGTCTTGGAATCATGGAACTCGACCTGAGCGGTGAACGTCGCTACAATTCCATGACTCAAGTTGCTACCTATTTGACCGGCTGTACACAGAGTTCTATTAACATCCTGGGATCCACCGTCCAGATTTGCAAGGCTAACTTTGGATTCAACAAGTTGGAAAACGTAATCATCAAAGAAGTTCCACGGGAAATTACTGTGTGTCAATTTAGTTTGGACAATCCCGGACAACCGTTAATAATTGAAAATATTTTTGAAGACGAACGAACCAAGAACATGAAAAACATGCCTTTTGATCCAGGCATTCGCTTTTATGCAGGTGCGCCGCTGATCAGTTCCAGAGGTTTTTCACTTGGTACCCTTTGCGTCTTTGATCCAACACCAAAAAATCTTGCACATCAGCAGATTGAAGGTTTGCGCCTGCTTTCAGATCAGGTAGTACATATGTTGGAAAAGGAATCCATTTCATCAGGAGCAACAGCTCCTGAAGAGGAATCAGCAGAAGAATCGAGCCAATTACAAGGACAGTACTACTCGGTATCGAGTATACTTTTTGCGGATTTTGTCGGATTCACCAACATGGTTGAAAACTGTGAACCAGGCGAACTTCTGGACACACTCAATACTTTTTTTATGGGTTTCGACCGGATCATGTCAAAACACAATGTTCGCAAGGTCAAAACTGTCGGCGACTGCTACATGTGTGTAGGCGGAATTCCCTCTCAGCATGGAACTCACGCTCATGAAGTTTGCTCTGCCGCAGTGGACATGCTCAAGTTTGTAGAAGGTACAAACATACAGTTTGAAGCTCTGGGAAAACCCCGCTGGGAAATCCGGATAGGTATCCATTCAGGTCCGGTAATCGCGGGAACAGCTGGAAACACATTTGATATTTGGGGAGATGCTGTGAATATTGCCGCAAGGCTGGAAAGCAGTGGTGAAAGCGGTAAAATTCACATCTCGGAAAAAACTAAAGACTATCTGGAAGGTGCTGGAAATTTTACTCCAAGAGGTGAAGTGGAACTTAAAAACAAAGGATCATGGTCAACATTTTTCCTGGACGAACTCAACTGACACAAAACAATTTGCTAACTTGTAAATTAGCTGTTCAACTCAATTAAGAATTAGCCGGAGTTAGTTCAGGTTTTGTTGCTTCCCAGCGGTCGCAAAAGGTAGAATAAATGTTTGCAATTCTGCTAACATTTATTTCTTGTAGGAAAGTTGAGACGATTGAGAGACCCTTTTAAATTGACTTTAATTGTTTCACCGCACTGAAATGAGCGTAGCATTGTTGAAATACTGCTAATTTCTTCCTTGAGAGAAGCAGCAGGAGTGAGTTCAAAATTCAAATCAATTAATGACATTTGCGGACGTTTCTCATTTAGCCGAATTGTACCTTCAATTGTACCTTCCAAAGATCCTCTTAAATGAATCTTCTTTATGGCAATTAAGGGGCCGAGTTGCAGGTCAAACATAACTTCTGAAAAAACAAGTTCTGGAAATTGCAGATTAAAAAGCGCGGCTCCACCGGAAATGCGGATTTGCACATCATTTAGCTGACCCTTCAGATTGCCTTCCGGAAAGCGGGATTGTTGTTGCTGTATTGCCTTAATGTTATCAATTTCAGATGACAAAGAAAGACTCCCTGAGATAAATGCATATGGAAAAGCGGCAATTAAAGGAACTCGTTCAAGCTGCACACCATCAAGAGAGATATCCATTGTTTCCCAAGTCAGCAAGTCGGTAGATGCTTCGATTGTTCCCCCATGAAGTTGTCCAAGTATTCTTGCTTTTCCGGATGTGATAACGGAGGCAAAAGGAACCTCTATATTTTCAAGTATGAGCAAACGGACATCAGGTGTTCCCGCCAGCCATTTAGGAGTACGCAGGGTAACTTCCGGAGTGCTTACTTTGAGCCATCCTAACTCAAAAGCTTCAATCTCAACGGGAATTCCGGTTTGATTAGTTAATCGTGTTTGTAGTGCGTCAGCGATTGATTTTCCGGGAAAATTCTGTTTAAAACCCCAAAAGGCGAGCACTAAAATAAGAGCAAATCCAATGATAAATAGCACTAAACGCTTTATGAATAACATCTTTCGTCAACCTCCATGTTGCTTGTGTACCTGAAAAGAGGCACGTACCTGTCGGTTACCTGGGCTTATACTGATGCTTAAATGAGAAGTCCGTAAAACAGGACGATGATTTTCTAACTGATATAGCATAGACAATAAATGATCCAGTTTAAGTCTGTCTAAACCTACTTTGACACCCTCAATTCCCGCTTGAACGTTGGTCAATACGTTAAGTTGTAAATTATCCTGAATTTCAAGTGTGCGGGCAATGTTTTCTACAAAAGAGCTCAAGGCTTGTGGCATTACAGGCGCAGTTGGAGTACGCCGTACTTGCTCCCATTCACTGGAGAGAGATCGTATTTGCTTGATTTGGAGTTCTTGCTTTTCAAGTTGTAGCAGCAACAATTTTTCCTCGCGGTTGAGATGCTGCACCCCCCACATTCCTGCCAGCACAAAAACGAGCAAAAACATGAAAGCAATAAGAAGCTGCTCCCTCATTGATAAATTTGACATGGGAAGCGTCTATTGAGGAAGGTAGAAGTCAGTGACGTTGGTCAAGAGACACATAATCCCGCTCAGTATGTCCTGTATAAATCTGGCGTGGTCGTCCTATTTTTGAGATGCCATTCCGCATTTCCAGCCAATGCGCAATCCAGCCGGGTAGGCGTCCTATAGAAAAAAGCACTGTGAACATGTCTGTTGGAAAGCCAAGAGCTTTGTAGATGATTCCGCTGTAAAAATCCACATTAGGATATAGATTACGATCAATAAAATATTCATCTGTCAGCGCCGCTTCCTCAAGTTCTTTGGCAATATCCAACAAAGGATCAGGTGTTCCCAACAAGGCTAATATTTTGTCGCAGTACTCTTTCAGTATTGTGGCACGCGGATCAAAATTTTTGTATACACGATGTCCGAAGCCCATCAAGCGAAAACCGGAATCTTTGTCTTTGCCAAGTTTTACAAATTTTTGTACATCACCGCCGTCATTATGAATTTGCTGCAACATTTCCAAAACAGCTTGATTTGCTCCGCCATGTAATGGACCAGAAAGTGCGGCAATACCTGCCGATATTGAAGCAAACAGATTTGCTTCGCTACTTCCTACCAGCCTTACGGTTGAGGTTGAGCAATTTTGTTCGTGATCTGCATGTAAGATGAAAAGTACATTCAGGGCTTGCACAAATTCAGCTGGAACTTCGTAATTTGTGGAAGGTACACCAAACAACATATTCAGAAAGTTTTTTGCATAAGTAAATTCATTCATCGGATAAACAAAAGGCTGACCGATATTTTTTTTGTAGGACCATGCCGCAATGGTAGGAAGTTTCCCCATCAATCGCCAAATCGCCAAATCTACCATATCACTATCTGTTGCACTGAAATCCCGATAGAAGGTTGAAAGTGCACAGACAATGCTTGAAAGAATTGCCATCGGATGGGCTTCCTTGGGAAATGCCTGATAAATATGCCGAACATCTTCGTGCAACATTGTGTGCCGTTTCACATTATTTTCGAAGCCGTCCAGCTGCAGTTTTGTCGGCAATTCACCGTAAATCAATAAATAGCTGACTTCCAGAAAGTTTGATTTTTCTGCAAGTTGTTCAATGGGATAACCTCGATAGCGTAAAATACCTTTCTCACCATTCAAGAAAGTGATACCACTTTCACAGGATCCGGTATTAACGAAACCCGGATCAAGAGTTATTGCTTGTGTTTGAGAGCGTAATTTACTAATATCAATGCCAATTTCACCTTCACTTCCCTTAATTAGCGGGAGATCAATAGCTTTTTGATTTAGTTCTAATTTTGCGGTATTTGACATATTCTCACCATTTTTACAAAATTATTGTAAGTATTAGAAACAATTTCGTCGACTTCCAGCAGACACATTAGCAGATACAAACTAAAGAGCAAGATATTCAGATTTAATAATAGTAATTTAAGGGAAAGAATTTTTGGAACTTAGCTGAAGATTGTCCGGATTTACTACTGTTCTATAATGGTATCTTCCGGACGGGTTGACTTGTTTTGAGTCTCAATTTTACTCTTCAACCAGGATTTTATCGCATTTCTGGTGCTAGGAATCAGCAGGACAAATCCGAATGTGTCTGTTAAAAAACCTGGAGTCAACAGCACAAGTCCGGCTACTCCGATTAACAGGGCATCAAGTAATTCCGCAGATGGCATCCGTCCCTCTCGTAAACTTTCCTGGATACGAAACAAGGTTTGCAAACCCTGTATTCGAGCCAAATATGCTCCCAAAAATCCGGTAAAAATTACCAGAGCAATTGAAGTGAATGCACCAAAAGCTGATCCAATTTGTATCAACAGGTAGATTTCAACTACTGGAATGATGGTAAAGGCGAGGAATAATTTTAATAACATAAGATGACACCTTGAGTCTTTAGGGAATTGTCGCGAAAAATCAGGAAGAGTCAGGACTAACCGGCGTTATGCTAAAACTGTTAATTCCGGAAATCGATTGTCGTCCACTAGCTTGACGTCCAATCACTCTCCAGTACAGTTTATTTTTCTCTTTTGCTCTCATCAATCCCATTGCCATTCCGGGCAGTTCACCTGCCAAGGGTACAAGTTCCTTGTCTGCAATCCAGCGGTTTCCCTGCGGCAAGTCGAAAAATGATCCGGAGTCTTCAAATTTTTCATCAACTCCAACTTGTATTTTGAACTCACTGAAGGCAAGACTGTCCCACTGAAAAAGGAAGAGTCCATTTTCCGCAAAAGAAAATTTGTCTGTCGGTAAAAGCAGCTTTATGTCACTGAGTTTGAAAACATTTGATTTTGCAATATTGTTATTTTCCTTCAGCTCTTCGATTTCATTTTCAGGATCAACTGTTGCGACAATTTGATATTTTCCCAACAGTTGATCATCAGGAAGAATGTATTCCAAGTTGAAAGTCGTAATTTCGCCAGGCGCCAAAACACGTGTGCTGGGCATGGCAATAACAGACTTTCTCATCGGTTGTTTTACATTGTAATATTGAATCTTTGTTGCAATGTCCTTCACAATATCTCCGCCTACATTCATTAAATTCAGGCGTAAGATGAGCTTCTCTCCACGAAGTGCGTGTTTAGGAAGAACCTGTACGGATTCCCAGCGTAAATCTGGAGGATCAAATTTCAGGGGGGTGATGATGCGTTTACCGGAAACTCTCACTCCAGTTGCTAATTGAGTTTTTGCGACTTCCAAGTCTTGAGGTGAAGCGATGTAGAAGTATCTTTCATCTCCTGCGGTTGTGTTAAGTAAAATACGTTTGAAACGAGAATCCCAAACTCGTACAGAAATTTGATAACGTCCCGTATTTTCCAAATTAATCTCATGCAGAACACGAGCTGTGTCATGAGCCTGAATCGTATAGACTTTGCGGTGACGCTTCTTTTTCAACTCCTGACCGTCCACTCTCACTTTAATTTCAACACCTATTTCCTTCTGGACTTGACCTTGATTTGCGATGGCAGTTTGAACCAATTGTGTGTCACCGTGTTTTGGACAATCAGGATTGCTCATTGATCTAAGAATGGAGTCTGGAGAGTCAATAGTCATGTCCGGACCATCCGGCAGAGGGCATGTTTTTGAAAGTACAATCGCGATGATTTTTAGTTCAGCAGACTGGGTTGCCGGTGACAAGGTGGGTAACAGAAGAGTAATTATTCCGGATAAAATCAGTTTCAGTAGTAAAATCCGGGACATTTTTACGAGGAAAATTGGGGTTGAAAGTTTTTCTGTTCGCTTGCTTTTAAAGAAAATTAATTCTGAAGCAGAAAAATATTATGCTAAAGAATCACAATTAGCACTATTCATACTCATGAAAATTATTCTTCATTGCTAAATTAAAACAAGCTTTTAATTCAATATTAAGGATAAATGCTTGAAGAAGCTCTATTCAATCTGCACACTAAAGAGCTTGTCTTTAAAGACTTAACTTGCTTTAAGCAGAGCTTCTTCCACATCTTCATCAATGTTTTGCAAATTGTACCAGTAAATGATGTTTTTTTCAAAATTCTCATGTGCTGTGCAGTGAATTGCTGCGAGCTGATCAACCTGTACAATAGTGATAATATGTAAACGCACCATTTCCAGAATAGACATGAAAGTAATGATAAACCAGATTCTTGGTTTGTCTCTTTGAAACAATTCTTCAAAAAGGCAATGCGGTTGTTCTGCGAAACGCGCAATCAGTTCATCAATGCGATCTTCAATTCGTACACTTTCTGTTTCAATTACATATCTATTTATTTTTGGAAGCCGCCTCATTACGCGCTCAAAGGCTTCCATCAACGCGGAAACAGAGATGTCTTCGTATTCCGGATCAGCTTCTTCTGTATCTGAAACCAACTCGACATTTTCCGGACGTTGAAAAACATCACGCCCCAAAATATCAAGTGAACCAAGTTCAAATGCGGCGTTTTTGTAATGCTGATATTCTAGTAATCGGCGGCGCAGAATCTCTTCCGGATCCTCTTCTTCAAACTCTTCAATATCCACCGGAGATTTGGGAAGTAAACTGCGGGACTTGATTAAAATCAACATGGCTGCAATTTCTAAAAACTCTCCGGCCAAATCGAGATTGATCGATTGCAATTTTTCCAAATATTCCAAATACGACGCTGTTAATTCGGAGAGCCGTACTTCTGCAATTGAAACTTCTTTTTTCCTAATGAGATGCAGCAGCAAATCAAGCGGTCCCTCAAACAAAGGGATTTTGATTTCCAGGGGATTCTCCGGATTTGGAAAAATTGTGGATAGCTCCACGTTTTTATGCTGATCTTCCATTGTTTCCATTCTCATCCATGAGTGGAGATTAGAGGAAATATTTTCCGAAACCCTCTCTGTTTAATCAGAAAGTTCGGGAAGCCCCATATCTTCCAGCACTTGATTGGATATTTTATCGAGTTCATTTGCTTTTTTGAAACGGGAACTGGCACGTTGATTAACTCTTTCCAAATCTGCTTTTGTCCGGATAATGGTTGGACGAATAAAAATGAGCAGGTTAATTTTTTCAAATCCATCTTTTTTGCTGCGAAATAACCATCCAATTAAAGGGATATCTCCAAATCCCGGAATTTTACTCCGTTCACGAACCATTTTTTCTTTGATCAAACCACCAAGTACAATAATCTTTCCATCTTCTGCAATCACAGAGGTTTTGATGGTACGTTTAAAAATCGTGATTGGGTTGGCTGCCGGGTTCACAACATCACTGGACTCCTGGGCAATATCCAGTCGTATACTGTTTTTTCCACTGATCTGCGGTTTAATTTCAAGTTTGATACCAACTTCCTTAAATTGGTACTCTGTTGTGGTAATATTACTCGCGCTGGTAACAGTTTTTGGTGAAACAGGCACGACGGAAACAACACTAATGTTAGGTACTTCACCCTCTTGGGGATTGTTGATAATCATCAACTGCGGATTTGCGAGGACATTTACATCATTGTTATTTTGGACTGCTTTGACAAATGCACCGAAGCTAAAAAATTCTTTTCCTCCAATACTGATTGTATTGCCGTTCAAGACTCCAATTGTATTTTCAGCGGCAGTAGTTGCCGCGGTACCTCCTGTTGTGGCGTCTCCCGTGAAAGCTCCTCCTCCAGGGAATCCACCCGTAATTATTCGATTTCCGCTAGTAGCTCCTGCGGCTTTCCAGTTTATGCCTAAATCTAAACTTTTTGAAAGCGTAACTTCCATGATAAGCGCTTCAACATAAACCTGCATTCTCGGCACATCAAGTTCAACTATAATCTGATCCAGAGTTTTGAAGGCGTCCGCCGGTGCAAAAATCAAAAGGGAATTTGTTGCCTCATCGGCGCTGATTGAAATGTCAGACTGTGTTCCTGAACCGGCAGTTTTGGACAGTGCTTTACTAAGTTGCGGCTTTTCATCTTTCCGGGAAACCTCTGAAATTCTTCCGGTAACTTCTTTAAGTAAAACAGCAATGTCTTTAGCTACCGCGTGCTGGAGATGATAAAGTTTAAAATTACTGCGAACTTTTCCGCTTTCCTGGAAAACATCGAGTTGTTTTATCAAAGATAATATTCGTTCGATCTCAAGCCGTCCCGCGATAATGATCAAAGAATTCAAACGTTCTTCTTCAATAATTTTAACCGGACTTGCTTTTGCGGTATTACCCTCACCTTTTCCGGCAACAACTCGGTCCGAAAATATTTTTGTCAGGAGATTTGCCATTCTCTTGGCAGAAGTGTTTTTCAGCGGAATCAACTTGAGCTGTGTTTCACCGGAAGTTCCTTGTTCTGTGTCAAGTTTTGCGATCAGTAGGAGAACCCTGTCAGTTGCCAAACGATCCGCGATGATGATCAGGGCATTCAGTCGAGGTTCCGCTATTATTTTAACCGGACTGCCTGTCGCGGTTGCTCCCTCTCCCTTACCAGCAACAACCTTATCCGCGAATATTTTTGAAAGCAAAGGAGCCAATGTCGTGGCGGAAGCATAGTTTAATTGCTGCAGCATTATCTGACGGTTCCCTCGTGGAATATCAAGTTGATCGACCAAGTCGATAATTTGCTGAGTTGTAACAGGATTTGCAATAATAATCAGGGCATTAAAAGGGGCAAACGGAACAATTTTTATTGAAGTTGTTTTGGGGAAAACAGTCGTAATTAGCGGAACCAGCTTTGCCGCGTCAGAATATTTTAATTCATGAATAGTTGTTTTTGCGCCTTCTACAGGGACATCAACTTTTTCAATTAATTCAATAATTTCTTCCGTTGTTTCACGATTTGCGACGATGAACATGGAATTTAAGCGAGCCTCAATCAGCAGTTTGAATTGCGTCGGCTTGCCGTTACGTACTAAATTTGAAAACAATTCAGAAACGGTTTTGTGAATTTCTGTAACATCGTTGTGTAAAATTTTCTGTAAAGTAACAATCTGCTCCACCCCTTCCGGTGCGGAGGTGTCAAGCATCTCAATGAGTTCCACGATACGGCTTACGTTGGACTCAACATCGATTACAATCAACATGTTCATCGGCTCATAAACGAGCAGAACTCCTGTCTTGGAGAAAATTGGCTGCAATGTTGACTGTATCCCCTTGAGGTCTGCATGAACAATGGGAATCAGACGCATCACATAGTTTCCACCTTTAGCGCTGATCTTCCCGCCGTCCTTTGAAATCGGCAACCGCGAGAAACGTGCGTCTGCTGAAGGAAGTATTTCCACGACTTTACTCCCTTTTTTGCGCACCATTGCCAAACCTTGACTGGCCAGTATTTTTTCAAAGAAGAAAAATGCGTCTTGCGGAGTTACTTTGAAATTGCGTGGAGCCGTAATAGACATTTGTCCGCGCATATTCTTTTCTTCGTAAACAAAAACGGTTCCGGTATTTTCCGAAATTATTTTAATGAATTCTTTGAGGATGATTGTTTGAGGCAGGTTGATGCTGACCTTTGAGCTGGGTTTCTTTTTTGCTGCTTCAAGTTCAAAAGGCTGCGAAATATGAAACAGTAAAAGGCAAAGTAAAAAAAATCCGGACAACCAATTATGTTTCCGGAGCGACTTGGAAATAGAGGTAAAAAAGAAAATCATGTAAGTGTAGTGATCAAATTTCTTTGAATTTCAGGATAGTTTTTTTGAATTCAGCAGCCAATCTGCCAGTTCCAAATCAGCAGGAGTTGTGATTTTTAAATTTTGCGGATCACCTTCAACTGTTGTAATTCTTCCGCCGGCTTTTTCAACCATTGACGCATCATCAGTAACCGTCCACTTGTTTGCTGTTGCCTGCATTGAAGCATGCAGAAGTTGTTCAAAGAGAAATCCTTGTGGTGTCTGCACGGCAAATAATTTACTCCGATCAACAACCTCAGTTTTTTCCTTAGTAACTCGTCGAATCGTGTCCACCAGTGGTATAACCGGAATCGCGGCTCCATGTTCAAGCGCAGCGTCCAATACACGGTCTATTATTTCTGCACGGCAAAACGGCCGTGCTCCATCGTGTACCAGCACAAGTTCCGGAACCGGTTTTTCCTGCAAAACTCTCAGCAAGGCATTATGCACAGAGTCTTGACGGCGCTTCCCGCCTTCAACCAAAACAACTTCCTTCGGGATAATTTTTTCAAAAACATGACGATCCTGAGCAGCAACGGTCAAAAAGATTTTCCTGATTCCCGAGTGTTTTAAAAATAGCTCAAGGCTAAACTCAAGTATTGTACGTGTTCCTAATGGAAGAAGCAATTTATTGTGATTCCCTCCCATACGTGTTCCTTGCCCTGCGGCAACAATCACGACAACTACATCTCGGTCAGTCATTCTATCTCAATGTGGAAAGTTTGAAAAAATCAATAGCTGGACAAACAAAAAAGCTAAATATCTCAACTGCTAAGGCTAAGAAATTTTGCTACTAAAAGTCCAGATAAAACGAGAACTTACGATAGTGTTACTAATTGAGTCGCATATCAGACTTGTAAAAAAGATCACACAAACTAAACTAAGTGTGCACAAGTGGACAGAGAGTTTCAATTGTGAAGATTAACCGATAACAATAAACAAAGAACTAAATATGTCTGAAAAAACAGCATTCATTGGACTCGGCGTGATGGGCTATCCCATGGCGGGCTTTTTAGCAAGTGCCGGAAATAAAGTTACAGTCTATAACCGTACTACCAAAAAAGCGGAAAAATGGGTGAAAGAATATGGAGGTGAACTGGCCTTAACTCCTGCAGAAGCAGCTAAAGACGCGGATTTTGTCTTTTGCTGTGTGGGCAACGATAATGATTTGCGTTCTGTTACAATCGGTAATGGCGGCGTATTTTCAGGTATGACTGCCGGAACTGTTTTCGTGGATCACACGACTGCGTCGGCAAAAGTCGCCCGTGAACTTGCGGATGCCGCGCATAAACTAGCTTGCACATTCCTGGATGCTCCTGTGTCCGGAGGACAGGCCGGTGCGGAAAATGGAGTCTTAACAGTGATGGTTGGCGGTGACGAAGGAAGTTTCACAAAAGCAGAACCACTCATAAGCAATTACGCGAAAATGACTAAGCTCCTGGGGCCGGTAGGTTATGGTCAATTGACAAAAATGGTCAATCAAATTTGTATAGCCGGAATAGTACAAGGTTTGGCGGAAGGGATTCATTTTGCCAAGGCAGTTGGTCTTGATGTTGAGCAAGTGATCGAAACCATATCCAAGGGCGCCGCTCAATCATGGCAAATGGAAAATCGTTACAAAACCATGAACGAAAATTTTTTTGAATATGGTTTTGCCGTCGATTGGATGCGTAAAGATTTGGGAATTGCGCTTGAAGAAGGTCGCGCCAACCAGGCACATTTGCCTGTCACCGCACTGGTTGATCAATTTTATTCTGAAGTGCAGGCACTCGGCGGAAGCCGCTGGGACACTTCCAGTTTGATTGCCCGATTGGAGGCAATGCGTAAGCTAAAAGATAAATAAATACAGGAGAATAGAGTGAAAATAATTGAAGGAAAAGTCCTCATAGACGGTAATTGGCAAGATCCTGAATCCGGAGAAACCCTGCCGGTAATGGATCCAAGTGACGGCAGCGAATTTGGACGCATAGCCAGCGGTTCAGCTGCGGATATCGACCGTGCCGTTCAGGCAGCTCAAAATGCGATGGACGGTGAATGGGGCAAAACAATTCCCGTGGAACGCGGCCGTTTGCTACAAAAGTTGAGTTCACTGATATTGGAGAATGAAACTGAGTTGACAGAAATGGAAGCTCGGGATGTTGGAAAACCCTTAACGCAAGCCCGTGTAGATGTCAGGGCCTGTGCCCGATATTTTGAGTTTTACGGAGGTGCAGCGGACAAAGTGCATGGTGAAACAATCCCGTATCTTGAAGGCTATACCGTACTTACTCTCCGGGAACCACACGGTGTTACCGGACACATTATTCCCTGGAATTATCCACTTCAAATAATTGGACGCACAATCGGTGGTGCTTTGACAATGGGTAACGCCTGTGTGCTTAAACCTGGTGAAGAAGCTTCACAAACAGCGCTGATGATTGGTGAATTGTCAAGGCAAGCAGGTTTTCCTCCGGGAGTTTTCAACATAGTTCCGGGACTCGGAGAAGTTGCAGGAAATGCTCTCATACATCATTCCGGAGTAAACCATCTTTCTTTCACAGGCTCCACAGAAGTTGGAGCTTTGGTTCAGCAAGCTGCCGCAAAAAACGCGATTCCGGTTACTTTGGAACTGGGCGGAAAATCTCCGCAAGTAGTTTTTGCCGACGCTGATTTGGAAAAAGCATTGCCTTTTCTGGTCAATGCCAGCATTCAGAATTGCGGACAAACCTGTTCCGCCGCCAGCAGGGTTTTGGTGGAAAGTTCAATTTACGAAGAACTAACGTCCCTTCTGGAAAATAAATTCAAAGAGCTGCGCGTCGGTCCTGCATTCCGGGATTTAAATTGCGGTCCGCTGATCAGTCCGGAACAAAAAAAACGGTTGGAAAAATTTTTAGCTCAAGCAAGAGCAGACGGATTAAACATTTCCGCAGAAGGTAAAATAATGGAGGATGCGCCTTCCGGAGGAAATTATGTAAAACCGATGCTGATCCGGGATGTACCTCCGGATCATGCTGTGGCGCAGGAAGAATTGTTCGGACCCGTGTTGGCGGTGATGCCGTTTGAAGATGAAGACGAAGCTGTCAAATTGGCAAATGGGACCCCTTTTGGTTTAGTTTCCGGAGTCTGGACAAGAGACGGCGCGCGCCAATTCAGGATGGCAAAAAGGATTAAATCCGGACAAGTTTTCATCAACAACTACGGTGCGGGCGGAGGAGTCGAATTGCCTTTCGGTGGAGTGAAACTCAGCGGTCACGGACGTGAAAAAGGGTTTGAAGCGCTTTACGGTTTTTCTGTCACCAAAACAATTGCCATTCATCACGGAGAATAAAATGCGTCTGCAGAATAAAATTGCACTTGTTACTGGAGCCGGTTCGGGATTCGGACGCGGTATTGCCACTCGTTTTGCCCAAGAAGGAGCAAAGGTAGTCATCGCGGATATTAACGAGCAAACAGCCAAAAAGGTTGCCCGTGACATTGGTGACAGTGCGATTGCGGTTGTTGCGGATGTTAGTGAAAATTCGGATGTGGAAGCAATGATTCAACAAACTGTTGAACAATGGGGACGACTTGATATTTTGGTAAATAACGCCGGAACCACTCATCGCAACAAACCCATGACAGAAGTCACTGAGGAGGAGTTTGACAAGATTTTTGCAGTCAATGTTAAATCGGTTTTTCTGACGGCAAAACACGGAGTGCCGCTGATGAAAAAACAGGGGCACGGTGCAATCCTCAATGTCGCTTCTACAGCAGGTCTGCGTCCACGTCCGGGGCTGGCATGGTACAACACTTCAAAGGGCGCGATGATCACTGCGACTAAAGCCATGGCGATTGAGTTGGCTCCGGACAAAATTCGCGTCAATGCGATCAATCCGGTAGCAGGTGAAACGGGAATGCTGCATCTTTTTATGGGAGAAGATACTCCTGAAAAACGGGCTCAATTCGTTTCCAGTATTCCCTGGGGGCGTTTGAGTCTTCCGGAAGATATGGCAAATGCCGCTCTCTTTTTGTGTTCAGATGAAGCTGACATGGTGACAGGAACCTGCATGGAAGTTGATGGCGGACGCTGTATTTAAATTAATGTTTCAAAAACAAATCCAATTTTTTCAGTCACGTATCTGATGATGCCTTCATAAAAAATCATCTAACCATGTCCGTTGCTTACGCAACGAGAAATTTTGCATGAGTTAAAATCTCATATTTATCAGATTTTTCCCTATGGTCGAAATAACTGTGTTTATTCAAGATTTTTCAAGAGAACGTCAATGACAATTTAATAAATTTATTTTAACTTCGCGAAATTCTGTATGTCCAACAACAAAAAAATGACTGTCGTCTGTCTCGATTTTGAAGGTGTTTTGATTCCAGAAATATGGAAAGGTTTGGCGAGTATCAGTCAGATTGATGAGTTGAATCTTACAACGCGTGATATTGCCGATTACGATGAATTGATGCGACATCGTTTGAAAATTTGTGATCGGCACAAACTAACACTTAAGGACATTCATAAAGTAGTTGAACAAATAGAACCGTTGGAAGGCGCAGTTGAATTTTTAACTTGGTTGAGGACACGTCATGAAGTGATAATCCTTTCTGATACTTTCAGAGAATTTATCGAGCCGTTGTTGCATAAACTGCAATACCCAACGGTATTTTGTCATTCACTGGAACTCGATGATGATTTGCGAATTGTCGATTATTGCCTCCGACAAAAAGATCAAAAAAGACATGCGGTAAAAGCTTTGAAAAATCTGAATTATCATACCGTTGCAGTTGGAGATTCTTATAACGATATCAGTATGCTGAAAGAAGCAGATCATGGAATTTTTTTCCGCCCCACTAATAAAATCACCTCAGAGTATCCATCATTCCCTGTGACACATGAATTTGAGATGCTGAAAACTGAACTAGAACGGATTGTAAAATAATGCGTAAAAAAGGATTCAGGATTCAAAAGGGAAAAAATAAACGGCAACAGTTCGAAAGAGAGCGTATAATTCTGACTGCGAACAAAGAAGGTAAAGGCGGAAATGCCGGGGGAACATCGAGTGAATTGCTCTATGGGATTCTTCCTGTACTTGGCGCGTTGCAGCATCGACGGAGAAAACTGGATCACCTCTACTTGAAATACAATTCGGATACTTCAGAACGCCTGAGAGAAATCCGGATGCTTGCTGATAAAATTCAACTCAAAGTTAGTGAAGTTCCTATAACTGAACTTGCTGAAATGTGTCCGGATACTGTTCATCAAGGTGTGGTGCTGCGTTGCAGGGCTTTGCCTGTCTCCTCATGGTCTGATCTTCCCAGAACCGCAGAAGGTCAACACACTTTAATTGTTGCGCTTGATCAAATTGAGGATCCACATAATTTGGGTGCGATTCTTCGATCATGCGGGTTTTTTAATGTGAACGCGGTGGTCGTGCCGCAGGATCATTCTTCCGGTCTCACTCCCACAGTCTCAAAATCATCGGCTGGTGTATCAGAATGGTTTCCTGTAATATCAGTCCCTAACCTGGCCAGATTTCTTCAAGAACAAAAATCTAAAGGGCTTTGGGTGGTGGGTCTTGATGGAGAAGCTACTGAAAGTGTGGCGAATCTTGTACGAGACAGACCGTTGATTTTGGTGCTGGGTAACGAAGGTCGCGGTTTGCGTCAACTTATCCGGAAACGTTGCGACTGGCTTGTGCGTATTCCTGGGAATCCGCAAGTATCTTCTTTAAACGTCAGCAATGCCGCCGCAGTATCGCTCTACCACTTGTCACATAAAAATATGGAAACGTCATCCAGTCATCTCAAAAATTCACGCAAAACTTGTGACCGATTTTGAGCTAGGAAATTGAAACAATTTTTAACAAAACTAGACAGAATTCACAAATTATCAAAACAAATTGAGAAGCTTTAATCACGACTTTGACGCAGTATCGTAAGTCGTTGAGTCAAGAATGTGTAACGGGGGAGTTGCGGATAAGCTGCCAAAGTTGAAACTTGTATTAAAAAAAATTAGGCGCTGTAATCAAGCGAACGCTACTATTTTTTCAAGTTCTCCGGATTCGCTTTCTTTGATCAGGTCAATGTCATACTGTGTTTGGAGGCGCAGGAAATATCCTTCGGAAAGACCAAAAGATTTAGCCAGCCTCAAGCCGACTTTTGGGGAAATCCGTCTTTTTCCTCTGAGAATTTCACTGATTGTCATATTAGAAATTCCAGTGTTTTTGGCCAATTTATAGGCACTCAGTCCCAGAGGAATCATAAATTCTTCCTTCAAGAAGATTCCCGGACATTCTAAAGGTATCAACTTTTTTGCCATTGCTTCCTTTCAATGATAGTCAACGATTTCTACGAAACAGGCGTTTCCGTTTTTCCATTCAAAACAAATTCTCCATTGCTGATTTATCCGGATGCTGTTTTGCCCCGCCCGGTCTCCTTTGAGCCGTTCTAAATGGTTAGCAGGTGGTATCTTTAAATCATTTAAAGAATCTGCTACTTGCAGAGAGATCATTTTTCTTCTGGCACGAGACTGAATAATATGCGGAAACTTTTTGGAAAATTCGCGATTCCAGATTTTTTCTGTTTCCTTACAGCGAAATGACTCAATCACGTATTGTTAATCCACCTTCTGTTTGACGTAATTATATTGGATAAACCTTAACACTAGGCAATAGTATTGTCAAACGATAATAGATATTTTCTTATAGCAAGATAAAAGTCCATGGAATTTTCAAGGGGTAAGTCAACGGCTATATTCAAGACGCTTACACCATCCGCACACTATACGAAGATCTCGGTGATTCCATATACATTGACCAGAGAGCAATTTTTGACATCATGACGTTTAACGTGATTCAGAAAGAACTTGAAAAGGTTGGAGTATTACAAAAGAGCCCCCCCTTCATAAACCAGTTGAAAAAATACCTACGATAACTCTCCTGTTAAATATTTTGCAGGGATATTGCACTACGAAAAAAGTCAATATCTGCAGAGATCAACTGACAGTTTGACATTTTGCTTTAATTTTCATCTGGTTTTGATGCAGTTAATCGTTAACTGGCTAAAACGGAACAAATTTAAAAATAACACCAAAAAAGAAATATGCCTCGTTTTAGTCTGGAGACGGCCCTGAAAGTACGGGAGCGTCTTGAAAAACTCTACCAGAAAGCACTTGCGGAACAGGTGCAACTTGAACAGCAGCATAGAAATAGAAAAAAACTGATGCAGGATGCTTTAGAGATACATAACAATGATTTAGACAAAGCGAAAACAGATGGTGTGACATTAAATCAACTCTTAATGGGAGGACATTTTCAGCAGAGAATTAAACAACATTTGGAGCTCACGCAAGATCAACTGAACGAGCAACTGGAAGTTGTAGAATTGAAACGTCACGAATTAACTCAAGCAACACAAAAAAAGCGGGTGCTGGAAATTCTAAAGGAAAAAGAAATCCAAAAATTCAAAGATGAAACGGAACGTCTGGAACGTTTGGAGGCGGATGAAATTGCCCAGAATTATAGACGATATACTCAGAACTAATCAAAATATTGCCTGGATTAAAAGAATTATCGAACATATCAATATTGCTTCACAACAGAAATATCATGAATAAAATATTAAATATTATCAATAAATTCAAATTCTTATATTTATTTATTGGAATTGTAATGCTGGCAAGGCCCGCTTATAGCATACCAACAAGCATCGACGAATTGAAACAATCCATCGGTGCTCTCTGTGCGGATTATGGAATTGAATTTTGTGCGGTTGCAGTGGATGTCAAAAAGAAAGCAAAGAAACCTCGAAAGTTTACAGAGACCGAGAAAAAAATTCTGACAAGGCTTGCTGAACAGCAAGAACGTTTACGTTTGAGAAGTTTGGAATTGGATCGGAGAGAGGGACAGCTCAAGACACTTCAGGAAGATATTCAACGTCAAGTCACTTTGTTGGAAAAGCTGCAGCAAGAGATTGAAAAGGATATAGCTAAAAAGAAAATACAAGACAATGCGCAGCTAATAAAGGCTGTTGCCTTATATTCAAAAATGGATGCGGCAATTGCAGCACAATCACTGGCAAAACTTGATAGAAAAACTGCTGTTAACATCCTGAAACAAATGAAAGAAAAACAAGCGTCATTAGTACTTTCCAGTATGGGGGCAGCTGAATCTGCCAGCATTATAGAGGCAATAACAAGAAAAAAATGAGATTGAGATGATGGAACCAATTGGACAAAAAGCTGTTATGCCCACGACTGAAGAGGCAATAGTTGTTGCAAGTGAGTTGGAAGCAGATTCCGGAGAAAGTGGTGAGGATGGAATTTTTGATACTACTCTGAAAGAAATGCTGGCAGAAATTCCTCTGGAGGAAAACCTGCTTGAAGAATTGCTTGATGAAGATGGCTTGTCTGCCTCACTAAATTCTGCCATCCTGACCCAAAATCAGCTGGATACAGCAGTTGTTGATGCTAATTTTGGTGCAGTCGATAGCTCGACGATGCCCCTGGAAATGCTTGGAGACGATCTTTGGAAAGAAGATTTATCTTCATTAAAGACTCAGGTGTTGCAAAAATCAACTCCAATTGCAACAGAATTGATTGAAGTGCTTGATCCGAGGTTTGCCATCGAAGAAAGTAATTTTGAGATTCTTCCGGAAAAAGGTATCGCCGAAACGGGACTTCAAAACTTATTACAGGAGTCAGATACTGACTCATCCGGAAGTTTGCTGCAATCAGTATTTCATAATGCAAATCCTTCTCAAGCTGCCGGCGAATTTTCAGCAGATAATCTGCAGAATGTCTTACAAAAAAACGTCAGCCAGTCAATTCAATTGGGACCAGGTGAGATGGAAAATGAGGCGGAGTTCACCACAAGTGACCTGAAAATAATCCTGCAAAAAACGGCCAGTCAGTCATTTCAACTGGAAGGTGAGTATGAAATTTCAAAAAGTGATCTTCTACCTGAGACGCAAAAAAATACTGTTCAACCGCTCAAACTTCAAGACGATAATGTCCTTGTACAAGATCTCAAATCAGTTCTGAAAAATCAGGAAGAAAGTCTTCAAGAGGATTTACAAACTGTTTTTCGGCATGGTTCACAGGAAGAAGCGGAAGAGTTTGAAAAACTTGGAGATGATAATCTGCAAAAACTTAAAAGGGCAGAAGTACCGCTCACTCCAGAAAAGATTAAATTGATGGAAAGCCTTAAAATTGTAGAAAAGTTTAAAGCAACAGATGAAATACAAGTAACAGTGAAAAGTGAAGAAACAAAAAATTTTCAAGGCAAAGTAAAAAACAACAATATTGAAGGCTTACAAGTCACAGATAAATTTAAGGTCACAGAAGAGTTTCGAGGTGGAACAATTTCAAAAGTCGCTGCCGGATTTCAAGCCACTGAGAAATTTAAAGTCGCAGAAGAATTTCTAGGCGGAGCAAAAGAAAAAACAGCTGAAGGTTTGCAAGTCACAGATAAATTTAAAGTCGCAGAAGAATTTCTAGGCGGAGCAAAATCAAAAGTGGCTACCGGCTTTCAAGCCACTGAAAAATTTAAAGTCACGGAAGAGTTTCAAAGCGGAGTGAAATCAAAAGTGGCTGAAGGTTTCCAAATGACTGGGATAGAAAATACGGGTGATATTTCTGAAAAGGCATCCATACGCCCTTTGAATCAGTTCAGGACATTGGAGTCTAATGAAACTCAACTTACAAGTAATGCCAAATCTACCATGGATTCAGCCACTCCTTCAGCAATTAATTCCCTCTCCGAAGTTTCCGGTACGTCGTTAGTCAAGGGAGGCGAAACTACAAAAACCGCAGCAGAGATTTTGCGAGGTACTGACCTTCCATTTAACATGGAGCAGGTAGTGAGTAGGGTCAGGATACTGCGCGGCAATGGTGTTGAAGAAATGACTCTACGATTACATCCGGAAGATTTGGGCCAAATTACTTTGAAAATCCGCCAATCCGGAGGAGAACTCTCGATAGACATGCGCGTTGATAATTTTCTTGCAAAACAATTGGTGGAATCCGGATTTGATGCTCTCCGCAGCAAATTATTAGATCAGGATTTTTCTAATCAGGATTTGGCTCTAAACGTTGATATAAACGAACGTGATGCACAATACAGTGGTAATCGAAATAATTCTGAGTTCGAAGAGGATTTGTTTTCTGCAGAGAGAGGGAGAAATGAAGAAGTTGCGGCTGTGGAAGAAACACCTCGTACTGAACGCAGGACTGATTCAGGACTCAATCTCTACGTCTGAACAAAGGTAACTATGAAAACTGTAAACAACGTTGAACAAGCCCTGCAATTTAACGCAACGAGCTTGCGCAATCATGCGGCAAAAAGTAGCAATGACGGCAAAGAGCTGGGGAAACAGGATTTTCTTAATTTGCTGATGACACAAATGTCAAATCAGAATCCTTTGGATCCGATGGATTCAGAAGGAATGATGCAGCAATTAGCGGCTTTGGGCACAGTAGAACAGTTACAGAATCTCAATAGCCTGACGGCAAAGATGATGGAAGTCCAGCTACAAATTGCTCGCGCCACTGCAGGGAGCTTGTTAGGTAAAGATGTGGAAGTTGGCGCAAGAGAAATTCCATTGAATAACGGGGATACTATTCCGGTTACATACAAGTTGGATGGTAGCGCCGACCGAGTAATGCTGCTTGTACGTGATTCAACGGGTGAGATGATTCGTGAAATTAATCTCGAAAGCAGAGCAGAAGGCCCTCATGAATTTGCCTGGGATGGACGTGACAATGATGGTGATCTGATGCCGAATGGAAGTTATAGCTACAATGTATTTGCCAGAACAGACGGTGGCGAAGAGATTGGTGTTACATTGACCAAGTCCGGACAAGTCTCAATGGTTCGTTTTGAAGGTAGCAACCCGCTGTTGAAAATCAATGGTGAGTGGGTGGAGGCCAAAGAAATAGTCGGCATGGCTAACAAAACTAATTTACGTTATCAAAACGCAATACCTTTACCAGCGAGAACAGAACTGATGACTCGTAAAACTCCGTATTGGAGTTCTAATAGTTCAGAATAAAACTGGTTGAAGCTTAGAGTTTAGCCTCGAACAAAGAGTATTAACTTTTAACTTTTTTCATAATATCTATGCGAAGCAATGGAATGTATCGCCTGATATCTTTTCTAATTCAGTTTAAGGAGAAATAAAATGGCGTTACTTGGATCATTAAATACTGGTGCCAGTGGGGTACAAACTCATGGCAAAGCCATGCAGGTTGTTGGTAATAATATTGCCAACGTCAATACTTTTGGCTTTAAACGCAACAGTGTTGCTTTTGAGGACTTAATGGGAAATGCCCAGCCACAAGGTGCTACCTTTACGAAGGCCAGTAATGGTGTGAAAATTGGTGGTGTGGAAATGGACTTTTCTCAAGGTGCATTTGAAACTACTACCCTTAGCACTGATATGGCAATTGCCGGCGGCGGATTTTTTACAATCGTGAGTCCTAGTACCGGCAAACAATCATATACTCGTAACGGTCAATTTTCTTATGACAAGGAGGGCTTTCTTTCTACCCTTCGTGGTGGACGTGTTCAGGCCTTGAAAGTAGACCGGATTACCGGTGAAAGTAAAGGTATTCCAGGAGCGCTACAAATTTTGGGACTTGTGGATGCACCTCAGCCGACAGGGACAGGACACAAAGGAACCGGAATTAAGCTTGCCGCCAACCTTGATGCAAACGCCAGCATAAAAGATGTTCCAGTTGATCCGACAAATGTGACGGACAACATGTATAATTTTGCCACGTCCACTACAGTTTATGATTCATTAGGTAACACTCACGCTGCAACTATTGCCATGCGAAGGAGACCAGACCTTCCTGAACAAATTGATCCTGCCACTGGCCAACCAATCGCTGGAACAGGTGTCAGCAATCAATGGGAATACTACATGCTGTTTGATGGTGCCTCATTGGGGCAAGTCCCGGGAACAATGGTCGCGGTCGGCGGTGGATTTATGCAGTTTACTGATGATGGAAAATTAATTGCCGCAACAGGTGGATCTTTTCAAGCACAGCCGGGAGGAGTTGATCCGGATGGGAATCCTTTGCCGGAAGGGCCTCCTCGATTAATTCCACAACCCGTTGACCCTGACACAGGTATTCCACAATTTGCAATACCATTTGGTGGAGGAGCTCCTTTACTTATCGGTCTGCATCTTGGAGATGGTTTTAATCCGGACGATCCGACAGATCCCAGATCCGGGCTGGATGGAATTACTCAATTTGCAGGTCATTATAATGTACTTCGAACAAGTGCTGACGGAAATCCTGCAGGAACTTTAGAGAGTATTTTTCTGGAAGACAACGGAACTGTCAATGGTGTTTTTGATGCCGGATACACGCGAGCGATCGGTAGAATCGTTTTGACTAAATTTGATAATCCTGGAAAACTTGCTCAGGTTGGTGAAAACATGCTTGTTGAAACTTTAGGTTCCGGAAAGAAAGTGACCGGTGAGGCCGGTACAGCTGGATTAGGCGAAATTCGTAGTAAAAGTTTGGAACAATCAAACGTTGATCTCTCCCAGGAATTTGTCAAAATGGTAGAAACTCAACGTGCCTTTCAAGCAAGCGCTAAAACAGTGACTACTTCTGATGAGATGATTCAGGATCTGATCAACATGAAGCGGTAATTCATTGAAATATTGAGGGCCGCGTTTGGCCCTCATAGTAAGCTTTTTCTCCCACTATTTTTACTCCTTTTTCTTCCCTTCTTCTTATCCTCTGATCAAATATATCTTTACTTCAACCAGACATGATGCACTCTTAAAAAGTCCTAAAATCGTGTCATTGCTTACGAAGCGAGAACTCTTGTATAATTCACCGGTAACTTGAAGCTTATAAATGCTGCGGCTGAAAGCGCTGCTTCAACTGTGGGAATAGTCTCAGGTGTTTTTTTATGAACTAGTCTGAGGCTATGCTTAGAATCCGTAATAGAAGCCGATAAATGACGCAGTGCCGCCGAGAGAGAGAGGTTTGTTTTCAGTGGCGACTTCTAAATCAGCGGAAATGTATTGCTGAGTGAAAACGAGACCCATTCCATTGAAAGGAATACGGAAGCCGAATTTGTAAAAAAATGATTTATCAACCTGTCCAAATACGGTTCCATAAGTTTTGGAACTTCCTGTAACTAATTCCTCCTGTACTTTTGCAGAATAATTTCCTGTGCCAAAACCTAGGAAGGGGAACCAGAAATCTCCTCGATAATAAAAATTTAATCCGTACAAAAGTCCAACTGCGGATATGTTTACAGAAGAACTGTCATTTTCAAAAGTGTATGACTTGTTGTAACTGTGTACTTCAAGGCCAAAACCACTGGCGAATGTTCCGGTAGTCTTGTAAAAGTCAAAGGATAAAACTTTCGGGCTAACCTGTCGGGTTTCTTTCAAAGCACCATGAGTATCAGCCAAAGTGGATAAGTATGAGTCTTTACTTCCAACTACCGGCGCTGGGCTTCCAGTATCCTGTTCTCCGTATTGAATGGCCAGATAAACCACAGTTTCTTCCGCACACCATCCTGTTGTTACAAAGGAAAACAGGCACATTGTTGTCAAAATTAGTTTCTGAAAATGTTTCACCAACTTACCCCCATTTCCCAAAAGAAGACGAAATCCGTTTCGTTACCAAAATTGTTATAATCCTGGACAAATCCGGTTTCCCAAAAGATGCTTCCGGAAAGGAATTTGTAGCCGAATGCGGAAACACTTGTTGGTGTACTCAAGTTGGAGTTTCGTTGTTCCTGATTCTCTCCACTGGTTGAACGGGAACTTGCACCGGAATTCGGAAAAATGCTACTTTGCGAAACAGTTTGAAATACAAAAGAGTCTTCTTCCGCAAACCGATACTCCATTGTCATGAAACGATGCGACAGTGAAGACGCAAATCCACGATTATTGCCGATTCTAGTTTGTCCATCGCCAAAATAGACAATCCAATTATTGAATCCTTTTGAAAGAATTAAATAATGTCCCCAGTCTACCCCACCGCTGCGAATTAATTGTTGTTCTCCGCTGCGGTCGGTATTGGCAAATTTATAGCTTAGCTTCAAGGATGCGGCAGGCATTACCTTGCCACCTTCAGATAAGTTCCATTTTAGCCCCACGATTGGTTCGCCCCGCACATTGTAAATCTGCTGTGTACTGGCGTAAACAAATTCTCCATCTTTGACCACATAATAAGCATATTGGTTGCGCTCAGACAGAGCACGATAAGCGCCTCCTTTTTTGAAGTTTGAAATACCAATCATGCTATGAACACTTTCGATGGTGCTGTCCATGGTACCGCCGTCAAAGGATATGAAAGGTAATTCGAATTTGAATTCTAATGAATCCGATAACCCATAACGGTATTTGATCTTTTTACGTTTGCTTTCAGCATCTAAATACAAACTGAATCCTTTGACGGTGTTCCCGTCTTTATCCAGAAAATCCGCAAGTGTTAACCCGCGTGCTACTTCAGTCTTTGTGATTTGCTCAGTCGGTCCCTGGGTGTTGACAAAGGTATTTGCGATATCAATTCCAAAAGACAAGCTTGCTTCACCATTTTTCAGGGTTAAGGTGTTTTCAGGAGACATTGCCAAAAACGGCTGATTTACCAAAAATTGCGGGCGAATTTCCAAAGGTCCAAGACCAAAATTTTCTCCGCCTGCAATTGCTGATTCTTCTCCATAAAACAAAATGAGGAAAAATGCAAATAAGACTAATAACCCTTTTATTTTCATAGACCTGAATTTAGACCAAAAACACGTTCGGCTGGCTTAAAATTTGGGAACATCCCCAGCGAAAGTGAATCCAAGAGTTATGCCTTTTACCTTATGAAAAAATTTGTCACAGTAATAGCACGGAATTTCGAAAAAATTAGTGCATAGCCTGACTGATGCAGTGCTTAAACTGCATGTTATTTTGCTGGAAGTATCATTGTGTTTTTTTAACATCTGTTTCAACATCAGTCTTTTAGTCGTGGTTCTGAACTGCTAAACTTTGTTCAATCTATAATTAGAGGAGTTTCCTTATGCAGCTTGAAAAAAAACTTGTTTCCTCAGGTTACTGGCTGTTTCGTTGGCGAAGTTATTTTCCAATTATCATAATTTTGATTTTCATTCCCGCCATGACGGAATATGAATATGTGGGAGGTAGTCGCGAGATGACCACTATGTGGGGCCTTTTTAGTATGTTTGTCGGATTGCTGGGTTTGTTTTCAAGAATTCTGGTTGTGGGTCATACACCTCAAAACACTTCTGGAAGAAATACCAGGGAACAAATTGCCGATGTTCTGAATACCACCGGTTGGTATTCTGTTGTTAGACATCCGCTGTATTTGGGGAATTACTTGATGGGACTCGGCATATCGCTCTTTCCATTTGTCTGGTGGATGCCTGTAATTTACACATTATCATTTGCGCTTTATTACGAAAGAATAATGATAGCCGAAGAAGATTTCCTCAGGGGTAAATTTGGCGAGGACTTTGAAAAATGGTCTGATGTTACTCCGGGATTCTTTCCGGCATTTTCGAAATGGGATAGTCCTTCACTGGAATTTTCATTCAAAAATATTTTGCGGAGGGAATATTCTAGTCTTTTCGCACTTGTGCTCTGCTTTACAATTCTGGATTTTATTGGGAATTATTTGGTGGTGCAAAGGTTCTATGTTGTGCAAATTTGGATTGATCTCTTCTGGATAACTCTGGTGGCATATTTAATTTTGAGAACCTTGAAACGGTATACAAAAATACTGGATGTTGAAGGCAGATAATTTCGGACATTATCTCAAACACGGAAAATAAACAGCAGTAGCACACAATGTCCAAACTGAATGAAATGATTCGTGAATTTCGCGAAGACATCGGCCAGAGCACCGAAGGTTTAGCGTTACTGATGCAAATGGATCAGGAAGAGTATGCGCGTTTGGAAAAAGATTGGATTCCGCCGGATGACATTCTTCAGCGGTTGTGCGCACTCTTTGAATGGAATTATAAGGACATTAAACGGCTTGCCGATAATACTCCCTCCGTAAAAAATAAAAAATCAAATCCGGAAAATAAAAAAGCTTCTGTTACCGAAAATAATTCTGCCGAAGTTTCCACGACTCCTTTTGCAAAAATGATCAAGGAAGCCCGCAGTGCAGCCAAACAGGATGCGCGGGGCATTGCCATTTTGTTGGGTATCTCTGCTGATTATTACCAAGAGTTTGAAGCGGGCGTAATTCCTCCGGATGATTTGCTGCGCAAATTAAGTTCTTTGTTTGGTTGGAATTACAAACAAATTCTGCAAAAAATCAATACCCAGAGTACAGTTCTGTTTGGCAACCGGCAACCTCTGCTTCATGCCAAGGAAATTCGGGCGCGCTTGCCAAAGCTCGAATTACCGGATATTCCGGATGTTCCCGCACCTGTTTCTCTGCATGTGAAAATTCTAGAAGCGAGAACTGAGGCGAAACAAAATGTGGACGGAATTTCCCTCTTATTGCAAATTAATCCTGAATTGTATGAGCAGATTGAATCCGGAACTGTGAATCCTGATCCGGATTTGTTAAAACGAATTTCTTCTCTTTTCGGTTGGAATTATCATGAATTGCTGAACCGTGAAAAAAATTCACAATTCAGTCAACTGCTTCCGGCAATCATTGCACGGGATTCTCCGGACAATTCGCTGACTGAAATTAAACTCAGAAAAGTTCAGCAGGAAATTTCGGAAAATTGGCAGAAAATTTCCAAAGAGCAACAGAAAACACTGCTGACTCAATTGGAATTCATTCGTGGTTCAATGGAAAACCTTGACAATGAGAAATGAGAGTTTTGGATTGGGGATTACGTTTTTGATAATGAATGGCAGAGTTATCAAACTACCAAATACCTTTCCCCGGAATTGACAAGCACATTTAAAGATAGCCATTCAATGTGGTGTAAGATTGCAATGAAATTGGTGGATAGTCCTGGCAATGATACTATAAAGGAGGTGTTGTTAGGTATATGAGCTAAGCCAAGAAGATAGAAGTGAATGCGCTGTTTATCAAAGAGTGTTTGGAGCTGACTGCTGAACATCAATTAGAAAATAAAAATTTGGATCCAGTTTTTCCGGGGTACGAAAAAAACTATTCCTTAAAGAGAAACATATGACACTTTGGACAAATGATATTTTTCAAGTTTTGGTTAACCACCAAGTCCGTCAAGTGGCTTATGTCCCAGATGCTGGACATACCCATCTCATTAATCGATGCGGTCAGTACGGTGAAATGGTATCAGTGCCCTTGACGACTGAAGAAGAGGGAATTGCCTTATTGGCAGGAGCCTGGCTTGGGGGAGATCGAGGTGTGCTCCTGATGCAAAGCAGTGGTGTGGGAAATTGCCTCAACATGTTTTCCTTAACACGAACCTGCCGCATGCCTTTACTGATGTTAGTGACGATGCGTGGAGAATGGGGAGAGTTCAATCCCTGGCAGGTTCCTATGGGACAAAATACAGAAAAATTATTGAAAGCTGCTGATATTCTAACCTTTCATGTTGATGAAAGCAATCGATTGGGAGAGACGACAGAGGCAGCAGCACGTATGGTCTTCGAAGGTCCTGCTGCCGCTGCTGTTTTGATATCACAGCGTATTCTTGGCACAAAAACATTTATGGAATAAAATGGATCTGGATCGTAGCAATCATTACTCCCTTCGTCGTCGTGAAGTTGTCAAAATGCTACTCGATCAGCGTGACTCAGGCATGCTGATTGTTGCTGGATTGGGTGCACCTACATGGGATGTAACTGCGGCAGGTGACGAACCATTGAATTTCCCTTTGTGGGGAGCTATGGGAGGTGCAGTCTCGCTTGGATTGGGCCTTGCAATAGCCCAACCCACTCGGAGGATTTTAGTCATTACTGGTGATGGAGAGATGCTAATGGGACTTGGATCGCTTGCAACAGTCTCTATTCAAAGTCCATCCAACTTGGCAATTTTTGTACTGGACAATGAACGTTATGGAGAAACCGGCATGCAGGCTACACACACAGCAGGCAATGTAGATTTGGCTGCTGTTGCTCGAGCAACAGGTTTTTCTGAGTGCCACAACATTGCTGACAAAAAAAGACTCCGATCACTGTTACCTCAAATCCAAAACGGTGAGGGGCCTTTATTTTTCAACGTAAAAGTCCGTGCAGAAATTCTCCCCCTCGTACTTCCACCCAAAGACGGAGCTTTTCTCAAAGATCGTTTCCGTGTAGCTTTATTTGGGTCGGATCCAGTCCGTTAATCGATATCTCAAAACTTAGAAGTTCCTCTCCCTGGAGAGTGGTAAAAAAGATCAAATGGAGGGCTAAGGCCCCACTCGGCACCCTCGCAGGTTCCGGAACATTGGGTTTGTTGATCCCTCCTTCTATTATTTTGATTGTTTATGGTGTTGCCATAGAGGAATCCATCGCACAGCTTTTCGTAGCTGGTGTATTCCCTGGCATTTTACTGGTTTTTCTGTTCATGGGCTATATTGTCTTCTGGTCTCTGTTCAACAAAGACCGAATGCCCCCCGCAGAGCCACGTACACCAATGTGGCAACGGATAAAGGGCACTCGCAGTTTGTTGCCGATCTTATTTCTAATTGGCGGTATTATTGGATCCATCTACGCCGGCTGGGCTTCTCCTACTGACGCGGCGGCGGTGGGCGTGGTACTGTCCCTGGTGCTTTCCTGGTACAATGGCAGCTTGAATCGATGAAGCTTTTTGGCAGCTTTGATGGTGGCAACCCGGACCTCCTGCATGATTGCCTTTATTCTGGCTGGCGCGCATTCTTGACTGTAGCCCTGGGTTTTACCGGTATTGCACGGTTCTTGGCTCAGTGGGTCGGCTCATTGGGATTGAGTCCTAATATGCTGCTTGTTACCCTGTCCATATTTTTCGTAGTCCTTGGTTGTTTTCTTGAAGGCATATCGATTGTGGTCTTGACCACAGCGGTGATCCAACCTATCATAGAACAAGCGGGGATCGACCGGATCTGGTTCGGTATCTTCATTGTCATCGTTGTCGAGATGGCGCAAATCACCCCGCCGGTGGGATTTAATCTATTCGTAATACAAGGTTTGACCGGTTATAATATACAGTATGTGGCGCGTGCCACCTTGCCATTCTTTATCCTGTTATTGGCCGCTGTTATAATTATTTCGGTTTTTCCGGAAATCGTTACCTACCTACCCGAACAGATGTCGAGGCGCTGAAGCTAAAATCGTCGCAAGAGAATATAAGGGCTCATTTCAATTCAATGAACGGGTAAGTTAATTTCTGCGTAAACTTCTCTTTATATCCCGTTAATTTACTGATTAATTTTATGACAGCACCTTCCTTCCGTTTTTCAATTGATCGTGGGGGTACCTTCACTGATGTTTATGCGGAAGTTCCGGGCGAGCCAGAATTCCGGGTGGTAAAATTACTTTCAGAAGATCCGCAAAATTATCCGGACGCTCCACGCGAAGGTATCCGCCGAATTCTTGAATCAGTAACTGGTGAAACTTTTCCAAAAGAAAGTTTTAATGCCGAAAAAATTGAGTGGATTCGGATGGGTACAACTGTCGCCACCAACGCTCTTCTGGAACGTAAAGGCGCGAAAACTGCGCTGGTTACAACTAAAGGTTTTCGGGATTTACTGCAAATTGGAAATCAAAGCCGAGCAAAAATTTTTGATCTGAAAATTCAGAAACTGGATTTGCTTTATGAAGAAGTAATTGAGGTTAATGAGCGTGTCCGGATTTTTAAGAATTCAGGGAATTCTAAGCTAGATTCCGGCTTAGAGATTGTTGAAGGCACAACCGGAGAGCAATTTGCTGTTTTGGCAAAACCGGATTTGGTAGTTGTACGTCAAGAGTTGAAAGCAGTTTTTGAAAAAGGTATCCGTGCGGTGGCAGTGGTGTTTTTGCACGCTTACGCATTTCCGGAACATGAACGCCAAATTGGTGTGATTGCACGTGAAATCGGTTTTGAGCAAATTTCACTTTCGCATGAAGTTATGCCGATGGTCAAAATGGTGGCGCGTGGCGATACTACCACCGTTGACGCATATCTCACACCGCACATCCGGAATTATCTGGAAAGCTTCCGTTCCGGATTTTCTGATAATTTGGAAAAAACACAGTTGCTTTTTATGCAGTCCGACGGAGGTTTGACCGATTCCGGAAACTTCAAGGGCAGCAATGCCATTTTGTCCGGACCGGCCGGAGGCGTCGTAGGTTATGCCATGACCACAGATTTGGGACAACCGGTCATTGGCTTTGACATGGGCGGCACCTCGACGGACGTTTCGCGTTACGGTGACGATTACGAATTGGTGCATGAAACCGAAACCGCCGGAGTGCGTATCCAAGCACCGCAAATGCACATCAAAACGGTTGCGGCCGGAGGAGGATCAAGACTGTTTCTTCGCAACGGACTTTTCGAAGTTGGCCCGGAATCTGCGGGTGCGCATCCGGGACCGGTCTGTTACCGGAAGGACGGATATTTGGCGGTCACTGACGCCAACTTGGTTTTGGGGCGTTTGCATCCGGAATATTTTCCTAAAATATTTGGTACAAACGAAAACGAAGCTCTCGACCTTGAAGCATCCAGAAAGTCTTTTGAAAAAATAACTACCGAAATTAATGTATATTCCAGAGAGCGAGACCTTCCGGAATTGTCGAAGGAAGAAGTCGCCCTCGGATTTTTGCGGGTCGCAAACGAAGTCATGGTGCGTCCCATTCGTGAAATTTCGGTCATGCGTGGCTTCGACATCAAGGAACACGTACTGGCCTGTTTCGGCGGCGCGGGTGGACAGCACGCTTGCAGCATTGCCAGAGAGTTAGGACTCTCCAAAATTTTCATCCACCGTTTTTCCGGCATTCTTTCTGCTTACGGAATGGGGCTCGCCGACATTGTGGTAGAAAAACAAGAACCAGCGGCGTTGGTGCTAACTGAAGACAAAAAGGACAACGGGCTTAAAAATCTCTTAATAAATCTCGAAAATTTAGCCGCTGATGCAAAAACAGAATTGCTTGCTCAAGGCTACAAAACTGAACAAATTGAAATCAAGCGTTATCTTAATTTGCGTTATCAAGGCACTGACACAGCGTTGATGATTCCGGAAGCGGATTCAGTTTCAAATTATGACACAGGAATTGCGAATTGTGAGTTAGGCATTTCAGAATCAAGTCCGGAATTGCAGAAAAACGCAAAGAAGTTTCCGGATTATGTCAGCACTTTTCGGGAAACTTACCGACGTGAATTTGGTTTCGAATTGACAGGACGTGAAATTATTGTGGACGATTTACGTGTGCGTGCGGTTGCAAAATCTCCTGGATTACAAAAATTTACTCTTGCGAAAAAAGACGGGACTCCGGAAGCAGTAGACCAAACTAAATGTTATTTCATGTCCGAAAGTTCTGGTTCCGGAAGTTGGCAGCAAACACCGATTTACCGCCTGGAAAATTTGGGTGCCGGACAACACTTACAAGGTCCTGCGATTGTGATGCAGAATACTTCTACGATTCTTGTGGAACCAGGATGCACGGCTGAAATTACGGAATACGGCGATGTGGTTTTGAACGTCGAAACCAAAAC
>JAESQU010000216.1 GCA_016764995.1 SAR324 cluster bacterium
CCGATCTTTTTGCAATGGATGCAAAGGCGCAAATTAATCCTGGAAAGGAGCGAGTAGCAGAAACCCCAAAATGAACCCCCCTAAGGAAATGTACCATGCGGTGCTCACCTTTAGTTTGACAACTGTTTTCCATTTCTGAAGAACACGCCTGAGGATCAGTTCGATCAATCCCATCCCCAAACAATATCCAACTCCAATCAGAACGGCGTGTGTCACCAAATCCACAAACGGCTGGCTTTCTGAAAACAACTGATGTAGAGCAACTACGCTTACAGTAGTCAATAAAAATAAAGCAGTATAAAAACGGAGCCGTTCCCTGCGCTCAAATCCAAGCGAAAGTGAGGTATTCCAGTACTCTGTTAGCGATTGAGCCTTTAGCAAGTTCATTAATGTTTGTTGATTGTTTTTTTCCCGGAAAATTAAGCAGTCAATGTACCCTCATTTTGTTTTAATACCTTTATTTTTTCTTTGAAAATAGCCCATTCATGAACGGAAACTGTCCATTCATGTGCTTTAGATGCCCTTTCGTGAACTACTTGGTCCATCCGTGAACAGCAGCTTGTTTGTACTCGTTGCCAGAGTAGCATTGAAACATCAAAAGTCAACCTAACGTTTTTGCCTCTTATTTCCGGTATCTATCAAAAGGAGTGCATTCATGAATTTAGTTCTATTGAAAATTTCAAGATTCAGGCAAATACGTTTGCTGGCAAGGATCGTAATCGGGATTATGCTAATCACCCTATTATTTCACACTTCGTTTCAGCAGTCATTCTGGAAGTGTGTGGAATTGATACGGAATGAGTGGTTCTGGTCCGCACTGTTGGCAGGAGGCTTGGTCTATGGACTTCTGCTGAGTTTGCCTTTTATTCCGGGGGTTGAATTTGGTCTGTTGCTGATGGCACTGTTTGGAAAGGAAGGTATCTTGGTAGTATATCTAAGTACTTTAATGGGATTGACTCTGAGTTTTATAGTGGGGTATAGCATACCGGAATCCCGATTGGCTACCAGGCTGAAGTCAGTAATTTCTGCCGAGCCGGAGACAATGGGTTTGGAATGGATGAATCGCCAAATTCAGATTGTTGTCAACAGTGACCGTTTGCGGAAATGGCTGAGAACCGATTTTCCGGGTATTCGCTACTTAGCCTTGGCGATTTTATTCAATTTACCCGGGAATTTTATATTAGGCGGCGGTGGCGGCATTGCCCTTTTGTGCGGACTTTGCCGGAGCTTTTCCTGGAACGGGTTTCTATTGACAGTGATGCTGTCAACAGCCCCTGTTCCACTACTCATCTGGTTTGGCTGGATTCATGCGGAAGCGTGGCTTTTGGCTATCAAGTGAAATGTAGCACAACACAAATCATCTGAAAATGATATAATTCTCATCAATAAGGAGGAGAAATGACTATGAAAACTGATTTAAATTTGGGGACTGGAATCAAGTTCCCTCCCCCGATAATCTACTTAGCGGCACTGATTATCGGAGTGGTGGTTGACGATTTTTGGCCATTTTCTCCGTTACCAGAAATTTGGGGGGAGATTGTCGGTTCTGTATTGATCCTGGTAAGTTTCCTGCTGGTGCCAACATTTTTGATTCGATTCAAGAAAGCAGGAACTCCCTTTGATGTGAGAAAGTCTGCTACAACTTTGATTACAGATGGTCCATACCGCTATTCGAGAAACCCTGCATATATTTCTTTGACTTTGCTTTATCTGGGGCTTGGAGCATTTTTTATTAATGCATGGATTTTAGTATTCGTAATCCCCGTTTTGCTGATAATGGATTTAAGGATAGTGCGAAAAGAAGAACGTCATCTCGAAGCAAAATTTGGTGAAGAATATCTTCGATACAAATCTGTTGTTCGTCGATGGCTATGAAAATAATGAAACCCTGATTAAAAGTGACACGGAAGTGCAGGAACATTCCGAAACCTGCCGCTAGCTGGGAGTAGCTCTCAAAGTCTCAACGTAGCCCGTCATTTGCTGAAATCTGATTCGCCTCCAATCCGCCGACACGTGGGTGAGTACGTCCTCCGGTTGTCATGACCAGTCCATAAACAATTTCATTTGCTCTTGGCGCATCCTGAACATAAACTTCCATGGCGTCAAAATGACTGCGTACATAGGACGCGTTGATGTGTGTGATGGGAATGTCCAAACGGCAGCCTATTCCGCCTACTTTTTTGGCAGAAGGAACGATGGCCAGCGCGCCTCCCAGAGCTTCCCGCATCGCATATCCTCCCGGAACATGCCAGAGCGCACCGTGTTCAAGTTCTCCTGCTTCGCCGACAATTGAACCTTTTCCGTAACTTTGAATTTGATCGGCTCCACCGAGTAATTCTATGAGTTGTTTGGCCGCATCCAGTCCAACTGGTTTAAGTGCCTCCATCATCGGCGTAATATCTTCAACATAACTTCCGGCATACGGATTTTCCAGCACAATCAGTACCGCACCTTTTTTGATTGGCTCGCTGTGAACCGGCCCGCCTTCATGAAAAATGTTTTCGACGTGTGTTACAATTTTACGAACTTTTATTAAATCATTCATTTGGTTCCCCCTTTTAGATTGTTATCAATAACAAGTGTTTGTTTTTGCAGTGAAAGATAAGCGGCAGTTATTTTTCCGGTTTTAATGAATATCCTCGCGGTTTTTGCGCCCCGATCCAGAGCCATTGAAATCTTATTTTCCGGCAATTTAGGAACATCTACTGTGACCGGAATCAGACCCAAATCGCTGTCGTCTTTTACTTCGGAAGCCGGACGTTTCTCAATTCCCGGAAAATCCACATCCACCTCGTTTGCAATCAAAGTCGCGGCAACATCCGCGAATGCCGCGGATTCTGCTAAAACCGTAACTGCATCCGCAATGCCTAAACTAAGAGAACGTCCACGCCAGCCTGAAGTCGCAATCCCCCGTACCGGACTTTCGTAAGCTAAACTGACTTTCGAGTTTAGTTCCGGTATTTCCGGATTATCCACAACTCCAATCGAAAATGACTCTTCGGCATTTAACCAGAATGCAATGTCACCTCCATTATTGACATAAATTCTCTGAATATTTTCAAGACATAGTTCCGGTATTTTTGCCTCAACCAGCATAGTTTCCAGCATCTCATCCGCGACCGCTCCAGCCACTGCGGCCATCGGCGAGACAAAAACCTCGGCGTCACTCACTGCTTCAAACATTCTCTGCGCAATAATTCCGCTTGGAGTTATTTGGTCTGTACTCCAAGGCAACTTCAGCAAATCCATTTCCGCAACCAGTTCTTCCAAAACTGTGCTGAACCGTTTTTGCGCAGCTGAATATAAACGTTTTCTTATTTCCTCCGATGAGTCAACAAGCGCAATTATATCAATCGGCCCATGCTGTAAATGTAATCGATTATCTGCCATCAGTGATTAATAATTCCGGAAACGTTATTTTTTTCGAAGTTGTAATACTGTTTTAGATCATTATAGCAGCAACGCCCTAACATCTTCCAGTTTGTTGCGGCTGATTGGTATAGGCTTTTTGATGTGTTTCAGAACGAGACTATAGTCTCTGCCATCACGTTGAATCCGTTCAATTAAATCTGGTGCAACCATGAATGATTTGTGGACAAGTAACAAAGTATTTCCAGCATCAACGGTCAACTCTTCAAACGTTTTTCGGGCTATCTCTTCACTGATACCGTCAGGAGTTATCCTGTAAATCGTTTTATATTGCTGGATTGATTCAATCATCACTATTCTGGATTTAACTGGAGCAGAATTGAGCGCGGTCTGCTCTTCAGTAAGTATGAGGCTTTCAGCCGGTGATACAAAAGCAGGTTCTTCTGTATCTTGCCGACTCCTCATATACAATACAACTTCCAGTAGTGTCAGGGCGATGCTGACTATAAACCAGGCGGGGAAAAACTCAAATAACTCGGGGAACTGTATAAACCAATTTTTCCACCAATCAATTCCGGACTTTTCGTACATTTCTAAATTTGCTAACTAAACAAAAGGATGTCCAGCAGGAAGAGTCAAAAGATTGCAGGTGAGACTAGCTGCGATACTATTCCCAAACCCCAACCGCGGTCGGAGGTAAACGTGAAATAAAAAGTAGAACAGTTGTATGGGCAGGATGACACTTAATAAATCCAGCATGTAGAGTGCCATGCTAAATCCACAAAGTCATCCCACATCATTGAGATGTGAAGTAATAGAACCAATCCGGTAGGTGTCAGCCCCCACAGAATTCCGAAGTGAAACAATCCTGTTTTCGGTAAGTTAATTTTCATTGGAAGTCGCGAATCACCGTTTGAATTTTGAGGATTTGAATCCATGCCGTCCGGACAGTTGGTTACATATATGGACAGTTCATTACCAAATCTGGACTGCACATAACAAATTAAGACAAATTATTACATGGCTGTTGTTAAATTTCAATTTGGGTATAAACTTCGAATAAGTTTTTTTGAAAATTATTTTCGGGTTTGGGAAATCCGGAGTGATTTTTAAGCAGAGATAGTGAGGGCTTGGGCAGCGTGCGGACTTATGGATAAGTGAAAACGGTTCTGCCTGTATGGATTTTAATTATTTTCATGGAGGAAATTTTATGTACTGAACAAGTCAATCTTATCAAAATAATCTATAATCTCTAATCTAGTTTAATATATGAAAAAAATAATACTAACCACAATTATAATGTGGATTTTACCGTTAGCGGTTTTTGCAATGGCATGTAATAGTGGAACCCTTGCCGACGGGTCCAACGACATCTCAGGACCATCAGCTCTTGATAATGGCACAGTCGATAACTGTGTAGACGGTGATAAGGCCGCATGGGCCATCAGTAAGGTTTATCTTTACACTGATGCTTATTGTACAACAGGAAAACAGACAATCACTATTTTGGGTGATACTGTTACAACACCGGCTGAAACAGATAAGGTCGACTTTGCCGGTACTCCCGACTTGGGAAGCGCGACTATCGCGAACGGGACTTATAATTGTGTCGCGACCAAAATGTGGGACAATATCACCTTCTCTCCTAAATTAACAACTACGAGCGGGAATTGTGTTGCTGCAACAGACTACACTCAGGACATTTGCGGATCAGATAATGCGTCATCTTTGAC
>JAESQU010000217.1 GCA_016764995.1 SAR324 cluster bacterium
ATATTTTTCGAACTACATTAAACATTTCTGAAACCGACTTATGTGGAGAAGAAGATAGAGTTACCTAATAAGAAAAACCCCCATCATCTCCTGTAAGTAACCCCCACTAACTCTTCACAGTCAGACACCCTCCAAGTAAAATCTTCACATTCTTGTAAAATCCACCACAACATCAAGAAAAACAATTGACAAACTGCAATTTAAGGACTACTGTTCGCAAACTATACGGGATTAGTTAGTCAATATCTTGTGACGATTCTGTAACTAAACTTTTTCATCTAAAACAAATTATACAAATTGTAAAACATTGTAAACAACAAAACATGAGGATTTCAAATGGTACTAATTGACAAAGTACCTTCTGAAGGAGAGCAAAATGAGGAATTTACGAAAATTATGAAAGAAATTGAATCAGCTTTTGAATTTAAAAAAGAACGTGCCATGGCACATGATCTTTTTGTTTCCCCAGATATTAACCAAAAAAAGTGGCAAAATTTCAAAATTGCAGCAATTAAAGAATTTGCAGGCATTTTAGATACACCGGTATATTTTTTTAAAAATGAGCCTTTGGTTCTTATAGAAACTACTATTTTTTATTCGTGTAAAAAGGGGTTAGCTATTTTTCCAGAATTTATTGTTGTAATTCGTCATAATCTTTTGATGAATTTAATTTAGGACTACTTAATGAACAAGAAATAATTAAAAATAATATAAAAACTTCTATAAACCAATCTTTTGTAAACAATTTAAAATAAAGATCCTTCATTTTAGGAATTTATGAGAGATGTATTGTGATATAATCATATTCTAAACCTCCTAGACCATCAATCTCACTTTATTATTTTTTGTAATAATCTAACGAAGTATTAAATATATTCTATAAAAGAAAATGATATTATGAAATTTATATATCCAAATATTATTTTTTAATTTTTAAATAAACAAATTATGAAACTATTTTTCAATTATATGTCCACAATTTTTACATTTTATAATCTCAGAACTTTCATGTTCAGAAAAACCTGATGCTAAAATCGCTGTTGGTATTGCAAACAAACCTACACCAAAGATGGCTGATAAAGAACCAAAAAATTTACCTAATGTCGTGATTGGATAAAGATCTCCATATCCTACGGTTGTAAGTGTAGCTACTGACCACCACATTGAAGACAAAATACTACTAAATTTTTCTGGTTGTGCTTCGTTTTCTGCATAATATATCCCCACAGATGTAATTGTTAATAAAGAGATTAGTATCATTAATGAAGCGAACATATCATCTTTTCTTTTTTCAAAAATCATTAAAATCTTATCTAATGATTTAGAATATTGAAAACTTTTAAATAATCTTAATATCCTTATTATCCTGAGAATTCTTAGAAAAAGTAAATTATTTGACATGAAAGTTAAGTAAAACGGGAGAATAGCTAATAAATCAATTAAACCCATAGGAGAAAATATGAATTTTATTCTTCCGTATTTACCACTAAACCTTTTTGATGAAGTACTGGTAAACAATCTTAATATATATTCAATTGAAAAAACTATTACTATCGTAGTTTCTATTAAATATAAAACATTATAATAATTATCTCTTATATTTTTTTCAGTTTCTAGAATTAATGTAATTAAAGTTATTATAATCAACGCCATAAAAAAATAATCAACGAATTTACTTAATCCTTGATCATCATCATGGTATTCCATCAAATTCCAGATTTTATTTTTCAAATTCATGTTATTTTTTTAAAAAAAATATTATTTAATTCAAAAATCCCACCGATCACATAAGCCATAACAACTTGGCTTGACCAGTTGTGTATCGGAGTAACGATTGGTTTGCTTCTGTCTGCTGCATTTACAGCAGACCCAAAAAAAGCCACTTTCAGGAATTCCTCTGGATTGTCTTCCTCCTGTGATGCCTTCTCCACTGCCTTCAGCATCAGTTCCATCGGTGACAATGGGGATTTCGGTTTGTCTTTTGGCATCGGCTTCTCTTTTTAGTCTGAAGATTGGTTTTTTGACGAATTTGTGTTGCAGTCCATAATCAATATGTTGCTCACATTTGGCTATGGCAGGGGGGTGGTATGATCACTCAAAACAGTCTGAAAAATGCTCTGTTTTATATGTACGATAACCGTAAAAATCGAACATATACCTTTATCAAACTGGTGTAATATCCCTTGCAAATGCCATTCTTTCACCTTCCCATCTGTCAATGATAATTGCAAGTTCTTCCGGTGTCATTTCAGCTAGACTTTGCTCATAATTCCGTTCTGTCTCTGAGTGCTTCCCAATGTCCCCTGCAAGCTCAAGAGAAGTCCTGGCTGCAGCAACCCTAGCACTAGCTGGAGCCTCAGTATCTTCCATCACATCTTTTAAAGTCTGTACTGATGTGGTTGCAAGTTCAGTTTGATAGACCTTGTTTCTCTCTTGCCGGATTTTAGTAATAATCCTTGGTGTACTTGTCAAAGTATAGGCACTTTGCCTAGGAGCGGCAAACCCTGCAAGACGGGCAGCCTCTGTACGATTTTTGCCCTGCTGTACGAGGTAAAAAATGAAACTGCTCTGTCTGTCTGATAATTGAAGTTGAGCCATATTAAATCCTTCATAAAATGATTTATGAAACTCTATTTATATTATATATATTAAATCATAATAAGTACGAAGTTTCAAACTTGACTGGTATTCTTTGAAACTTGGAAATGAAAAGTGTGGAAATTGTTGTCTGAAGTAAATGGAATAAAGATGAAGGATAATGATTGTGGTGGGAGAATTCTCTAGGTACAATTAATTTAGGTGTCCATATAGGTGTCCATCATTCCGAAAAAGGTGTCCATATAGGTGTCTATAAGCCGTAACACTAAATAGAGCTTGGTAACACTACAAACAATACAATAGATTGATATTGTTACTAATAATAACATTCAATAATAGAATATAGTAGTCTAAATAATTCTATTTTTCAGGTTTCCTAAACCCTAGCTCCGTGTTAGAGTCACGGTGGGAGCACCAGACGTATACCGTTTTTTAGTAGAATTTCTACACTATATAGGTTAGATTCAATCTTTGAATGGTCAAGGGCATTGTTCGTCTTAGTTCGGTGACATTCAAATAGCTTGCCCCATACGGAAGTGTAATAAGTCAATTTTTCACTCACGTTTGTCATTTCCGCAAAAGCAAGCCAATCACTTTTTTCAATCAAGTGCTTTCAGTTTTTTAGGATGACTTGTGTATTGACGCAAAAAAGGCTCTCATATTGAACATAAAATCAAAAAACATAAAAAAAGGGTTGCATTTTTTTAGGCTACATGATTTTATGTTTCACAGAATTTAAATTAATGAAATCCGCATCCCAAATATAGTGTGTACATATTTCGTAATTGTTTTATGATTTACAGGCATTTATTTCTGATTGGTTTGATTGTTTCCGCGCTTTTTGTTGCCTTGAGTACACAGCAGGCATATGCGGAAGAACAACCGATCGCCTTCAGTCACAAACTCCACACTGTTCAGAACGGAATTCCCTGTCAATACTGTCACCTTTACGCCCGCCGCTCGTTTTCTTCCGGAGTTCCACCGGTCAGCACTTGTATTGGATGCCATGGTCCACAAGAACAAAAACTTGTTAAGCCTGAAAGCGTCGAGGTCAACAAAATGCGAGATTACTGGGCCAGCGGTAAGCCTATTCCCTGGGTCAAAATACATGACATTCCAGATTTTGTCCGTTTCCCACACAAAGAACATATCAATGCGGACAGCAACCGTTTGGTGAATGATGCCGGCGCAGGATGTGATATTGAAAACGCACCCCGAAGTTTGGAATGTATACTGGCACAGTTCCGTACAGGAGGCGATGAACGTTGCCTTGCCTGTCACGGTGATTTACGACAAATGGATGTTGTCAAACAAGTGGATGAAAATTTTGGTAGAATGGGCTGGTGCATGGAATGTCATCTACAAGTTAAAGGGGCAAAGGAACGCAAACGTGCCAGCAACACACTTGACGGTTGGTATCATGCAAAAGAAATGGATGCTAAACGTGAAGTTGCAATAGGGCTTATAAATGAAAAAGGTTATCACAACCCAAACATGCTAGACTGCTACACCTGTCACTATTAAAAATAGTAGAATGAAAATGATGAGGAGATCCAAATGAAGAAGGGACTCAGCCGAAGAAATTTATTCAAATACATGGGAGTCGGTGGCGCAACCGCAGTTATTGCCGGTTGTGAAAAAAAGCCGGAAAAATTGATCCCCATGTTGGTTCCGCCTACGGATTATGAATACACTCCGCAGACTGCCTATCAGTATATGACTACCTGCCGGGAGTGCGACGCGGCTTGTGGGATGATGATTACTACACGTGAACATCGTGCTCAAAAAGCTGAAGGTAATCCCAACCACCCACTTAATCAAGGCACTCTCTGTGCGCGAGGTCAAGCCTCACTGCAATCTCTTTACAATCCAAATCGGCATGCTTTTCCACTTGCAGATGGTAAGCAGATTCCATGGGAGGAAGGAATACAACAATTTTCCGCAATTATTAAAGCAGCTTCTGGCGCAATCGCTTATCTTGGCAAACCCGCGTCAGGCAGTGAAGGTCGTTTTGTAGATGAATGGTTAAAAGCCGCCGGAGGAGGTCAACGTGTAAAATTCAATCTCCTGACTCAAAATAGCCAAACTGCGGCAAATAAAATTGCTTTTAACCGTGCGGATATTCCTGAATATGCTTTTGAAAAAGCAGGGATTATTCTTAATTTTAGTGCTGATTTTCTGGAAACTTGGGGAAACAGTGTTGAAAACGCACGGCGTTTTACGGATATGCACGTCTATAAAAACGGCAAGAAAAACAGATTTATTCATATCTCTCCGCATGTTTCCTTGACAGGAGCAAAGGCTGATCGCTGGATTGTAATCAATCCTGGAACCGAGGGTTTGGTCGCATTGGCGATTGCAGCTGTTATGCGAGAAAAGAATGGAAGTCACAAATTCCTAAAAAACTACCTTGCGGCATACACTCCTGAAAAAGTTACAGAAGCTACCGGAGTTTCCGTAGAAGTTATGCGTGAACTTGCCAATGACGCAATGGAGCACGGTCCGGTGCTGGCACTGGGAGGAGGCAATGTTTCCGCAACTGACCAAAGCGTGGAAACTTTGGTTGCGGTCAATATTCTTAATTCTGTATCCGGAGCCCTCGATAAAACAATCCGTTTTTACAACCAAACTGTTCCGGAAAGTTCAACACATCAGGATTTGACGCAGTTAATCAGCGACCTCGAAGCAGGGAAAATAAAACTGCTCATCATCGATGACTCTAATCCAGTTTATGCTCTTCCGCCTTCGATGGGCTTTAAACAAGCCCTGAAAAATGCTTTTGTTGTCAGCATGGCATCGCAGAAAAGTGAAACATCTCATTTGGCTAATTTGGTTTTGCCTGCACTAACTGCTTACGAAAGTTGGGGAGACGCATTTCCACGTTCAGGTGTGCGAAGCATTCAGCAACCAGTAATGTCAACGGTGAACACCTTTGACGCAAAAGCACGCGAAGATGTTTTGTTGAGTGTTGCTCAAAATGTAAACAAAAAAGCCTTTCCTGGAAATTCCAGCTATCTGGATTACCTGCAAAATATTTGGAAGAGAATTCAAAGAGAGGTTGGAGATAAGAGAAAATTTGACAGCTTCTGGATAAGTGTGCTTGAAAACGGCGGCTTTTTTGAAAATTCAAAGTACAAGCGTGTTACTTTAAGCAGAAAAGTGACTTCTGTCAAAGTCAACGATCCAGGTTTAATCGGCAAGGACGGTCTTACATTGCTCCCAACAACCTCACTCCTGATTGGTGACGGCAGCGGTGCAAACAAACCGTGGTTGCAGGAAGTACCTCATCCAATGAGTCAGATTGTCTGGGATTCATGGGTGGAAATTAATCCGGATACTGCTCAAAAACTGGGAATCAATGACCGGGCGATAATTGAGGTTACTACTCCACATGGTTCTGTTAATGCGACTGCATACTACCATTTCGGAATTCACCGTAATGCCATTGCAATTCCAATGGGTCAGGGACATCAAAATTCCGGAGATGTTGCGGACGGATTCGGAATCAATGTCATGAATCTGCTTTCCGGCAGAATGGATAATGCAGGAAATTTTGCCCTCGTCGATACTCAAGCCACGCTGAAGATGGTCAATGAAAAATCTTACACGGTCAACACAGACGGTAACGCAAGGCAGTTGGGACGAGACATTGCTGCCGCAACAACCGTTGAAGAGTTGAACAGCGGCGGTGAAAAGCATGGAGGACATAAACGACCCGTCGAGTTTTATCCGGATCGCTCTGAAACGGCAGGTTATTACAAACCGTACCGTTGGGGAATGACGATTGATTTGGATCGCTGCAACGGCTGTTCCGCCTGCGTGGTAGCCTGTTACGCTGAAAACAATATTCCTGTTGTTGGTAAAGTTCGTACCGCGCTTGGTCGCGAAATGTCCTGGATTCGTATGGAACGCTACATTGAAGGTTATGGAGACGATTTCGAAACTCGTTTTTCGCCGATGCTTTGTCAGCATTGCGGCAATGCCGGTTGCGAAACTGTCTGTCCGGTTTATGCGACTTACCACAATCCGGAAGGCCTGAACGCCATGATCTACAACCGTTGTGTTGGAACCCGTTACTGTTCAAACAACTGCGCGTATAAGGTAAGAAGATTTAACTGGTTTGATTATGAATTTCCTTCACCGCTGGATCAGCAGTTGAATTCCACAATCACGACCCGCGAAGTCGGTGTGATGGAAAAATGTACTTTCTGTGTGCAGCGAATCCAAACTGCAAAATATGATGCAAAAAATCTGGGACGAGATTTAGAAGATGGCGAGGTCGTAACAGCGTGTCAACAAACTTGTCCAACAAAAGCTATCACTTTTGGAAACTTGATGGATACTGAAAGCAAAGTTTCCAAGAACGCTTTACGTGATGAAACAGAAAAAAGAGACCGCCAATATGAAGTGCTGGCTGAATTGAATTATAAACCTGCCATTACTTACCTGAAAAAGGTTAATACCAGAGTGGTTCTTGGACATGAATCTGACAGGCACGATTCACAGGAACAGGAAGAAACTCACGGATAAACGATGACGCAAGCAGAATACGGAAAATAAATGGGAACAACTGCGCAATATGACGCAACCGCCGGTCGAGTCATCATTGACGAACATCAGGGGCATCCGGGAATCAAGTCGACAACCTTGAGTTACGGACAAATCAATGATGAGATGCTGGCAATGCTTGATAAGCCGCGTCCCTCATACTATCTCTTGCTACTTGGTTTCTTGATGGCATTAGGCTTAGGTGCATTGAGCTTGGCTATTCAGGTTGATGTTGGTATTGGCTACAGTGGTATTAGTCATCCAATCGGCTGGGGATTTTATATTACCAACTTCGTTTTTTGGATTGGGATTGGTCACGCCGGTACTTTGATTTCGGCTGTATTTTATCTGACTCGCGCTCCATGGCGCACTGCTATTTACCGAAGTGCGGAGGCCATGACTGTCTTTGCCGTGTTTACAGCTGGACTTTTTCCTTTGGTACACATCGGACGACCCTGGCTTGCTTTCTGGCTGATTCCTTATCCGAATGAAAGGATGCTCTGGGTCAATTTCAAGTCCCCGCTTCTTTGGGATGTTTTCGCGGTTACAACATACATGTCCGTTTCGATCATGTTCTTCATGCTGGGTTTAATTCCGGACTTGGCAATCTTGCGTGATGAAGCAGTCCGTAAAGGAAAAAAACTAAAAGCACTGGTTTACGCTCCGTTGGCTTTAGCCTGGCGCGGCACTAATCATCAATGGGTGCATTACATGCGTGGTTATATGATTTTTGCGGCCCTAGCAACTCCACTCGTTTTTTCCGTACACTCCATCGTTTCCTGGGACTTTGCGATGTCTTCAGTACCAGGTTGGCATACCACCATTTTTGCCCCTTATTTTGTGGCTGGAGCAATTTTTTCGGGATTATCAATGGTCTTGACCGTTTTGATTCCCATGCGTGCGGTTTTTGGTTTACAGGATTACATAACAAACCATGTAATCCAAAGTGTAGCGAAGATGATTATTTTTACTTCAGTAATAGTCGGTTATGCTTATGGTGCAGAATTTTTCATTGGTTATTACAGCGGCAGTCCTTTTGAACGAGCAATTTTTTACTACCGACCCTTTGGCGAAATGGCAAGCTGGACTTTACTGGGAGACAATGAAATTAACTTCCCGCAGATTGCATTCTGGCTGATGGTTTTCTGTAACGTGATTGTGCCCATTCCCTTATGGCGCTGGAAAATCAGGAACAACCCTTTAGCTGTCTGGATTATTGCCGCTTTGGTAAATGTTGGAATGTGGTTTGAGCGTTTCAATATTATCGGCAGTTCATTACAACACGAATACGATCCTTCAGCCTGGGGTGAATACTGGCCGACCGTTGTTGAAGTAGGTATCACAATTGGCAGTTTTGGATTCTTTTTTACGCTATTTACTCTTTTTGCCAAGAGTTTACCACCAATGGCAATCATGGAGTTGAAGGAAGGCACTAATCCACCTATGAGAAACGCTGCAAAAAAGGACACTGATGAGTAAATTCACTGGAGTGTGGGCGATCTTTGAATATCTGGACGAAACCACGGAAACCATTGAGCAAGTTCGTAAAAAGGGCGTTCAGCCCACAGTAATCACTCCTTGTCCCCGGCACGAAATAGACCATGCATTGGGAAATCCAAGTTCAATTGTGCCCTGGATCGCGCTCGCTTTTGGAGCACTTGGTTGTTTCATTGGTTACAGTTTGCCGGCCTGGACAGCTTCTGATTGGGTTTTACCTGTAAGCGGAAAACCAATTCTTGCTATTCCTCCATTCACAATTATCGGTTTTGAAATGACAGTTCTGTTTACTGCAATTTATACATTGGCGGGATTGGCAATTTTAGGAATTATCGATTCATTCCGTTTTCCGATTCCGAATGCAGCCAAGAAATATCCACGTTTTCAGCGCGATCGTTTTGGTGTGGTAGTGCGTTGTGATGCAGACAAGCTGGATGAGTTTGAAGCAATTATGAAAAAAAACGGTGCAGAGGAGGTGCATGTTGAAAAAGGCTAAAACCACCTCAATCAAGGGCCTTTTCGGAAGTCTCCTGGCGTTTTTATTGTTGTCAGTCACAATTGTCGAGGCAATGGAGCAATCTCCATATAATGATCCTCAACAAGGTTATGGGATCGAAAATGATGCGAGTCCCTGGTTTGATGGCAAAGATTATCCGTTCTTTCAAGAAATGTACGACGGTAAAAGCCTTAAGCCGCAGGAAGAAGGAAGTTATCAGAGTTTTCCGGAAAAATCGGTTCCTGTGAGAGTTATCTTAGGCAAAGTTGTCAGTATTTATGATCAGTTCATTCCTGCTGTTGCCGGAGATGGTGCCGGGGCAAAAGGAAATCCACGGGAATTTAATCCAAAAAACCCTACTCAGTCCACAAGTTCTTCGCTGAAACGGGGACAAGCACTTTTTAACACTTACTGTGCTGCTTGTCATGGTGAGGATGGACAATCACAAACGGTGGTAGTGGAAAAGGGAGTTCCGGCTCCGCCTATTACAGCATTTTTTCAAATGCCGACTGCTGCCCCACATCTTTACAACAAAATTAAATACGGTAGTTTTTTCCAGGAGCCTCGCGGATTTATGCCCTCATACGGAGCACAAACCTCGGTAAGGGACCGCTGGGACATGGTCAACTATATGATGAGTGATACGTTCGGCAAAGGATCTAGTCAATGAAAGAAATAGCAGAAAAATCTCTTTTTGAAATTCCAGAAAATATCAAACGCATGCTTTGGGTTTTCGTTGTTTTAGGAGTAGGCATGTTCATTGCGGGCTTGCTGACAGGAGGCGAAAATAGTGTACTGCGTACATGGCAGGCCTTTTTAATCAACACAGTATTTTGGGCCGGCATTGCTCATGCCGGAATTTTTTTCAGTGTCATTTGGCAACTGACTGATGCTAAATGGGGTCGCCCGTTCAAGCGTCTTGCTGAGGCGTGTGCCGGATTTCTTCCTTATTCATTCCTGATGTTTGTCATCGTTTTCTTCGGCAGTAATGTGCTGTATGAATGGACGCACAGTCCTTTTATGCATAATGGAATTGCAGTCAAAGGTGGTTGGCTGAACATGCCATTTTTCGTTAGCCGGAATATAGTCTGGCTTCTTTTGATTTATGCGGTTTCATGGTGGTTTGTGAAAACGTCGATAAAACCGGACATTGCTCTTGCACGTAGATTATTGGGTTCAGACTGGGGCGGAGCTTTTGCGGACAAGATGCTGAATGGTTACGGAGAGCATGAAAATGAGGTAATACGACTGGAAAAATTATCTCGCAAACTTGCTCCTGTGTTGGCTTTGCTCTACACCTTCGGAGGATCATTTTTGGCATGGGATTTTATAATGACCCTGGATCAGGAATGGTTTAGTACGTTGTTTGGAGTCTTTTTCATTATCGGCAACATGCACACATTTCTCGGTTTGCTGCTGGTCATTAGTGTTACCGTTAGAAACAAGTTCGGGGTAGAAGACTACATAACCATTAACCGTCTGCATGATTTGGCAAAAATGGTTTTTGCCTTTTCACTGCTCTGGGCGTATATGGGCTACTCACAATATATTGTCATCTGGTATGCCGATTTGCCTGAAGAGACACCATTTTTAGTAATACGTTCAATGGAACAGCCTTGGGCCACCATGTTTTTGTTATTAATCATTGCAGTTTTCGCAATTCCCTTCCTTGCTTTGCTTCCAAAGACTTTTTGTCGTATGCCAAATTTCATTCGGGTAATGGGAATTTGGGTGGTAATTTCTCAGTGGTTTGTCATTTATTTAATGGTGGTGCCTTCTCTGCAGGAATTTGGGCATTATCACGTAGACATGGGACTGCATGAACTGCTGATCACACTCGGCTTCATCGGCATATTTTTTCTCAGCTATCTCACATTTCTTGGAAAGGTCCCCATCCTTCCTATTTCAGATAAACACCTGTGCCAATCTTGGCATGGCCATTGATTTGGCAAAAAGGAATACAGGGCAAAACTAAGTCTGCGGTAAAATTTAACTTTAAGTCTCTGCATTTATCTCTGTATTCATTTAGCTCTCTTTTTCAAAAGTTGCACCTTCCACACTTTTCTCAGTTCAAGTTTTCTCCATTTCATTTCCAGGGGAT
>JAESQU010000218.1 GCA_016764995.1 SAR324 cluster bacterium
AGCATGTAGAGCAATCCTGCGGCAGCACGATGCGGAGAATTTTTATCAAATCCGAGATTGCGGGCAATCCCATCTGCGGTAATAAAACCGATTCCCGGAATATCTGTCAATTGATACGGATTGGCTTTGATCAATGGAATACTGTTCAAGCCATTTTTAGCAAAAATACGTTGTGCGTATGCGTGTGAAATTCCAACACCACGTAAAAATGTCATTACATCACGGAGACCTCTCTGATCATCCCAGGCCGCGAGTAAAGATTTTTGCTGTTTCCGGCCTACACCTTTAACTTTCGACAATAATTTCGGTGAATTATCTATAATTTTGAATGTATCTTTTCCGAACTTGTTTACGATGCGCTTTGCCGTTTTTTCTCCAACACCCTTAAAAATCTCAGAAGAAAGGTAGCGTACCATTCCTTCAGTGGAGGTTGGTTCTACTGGCATAAATTCACGAATCGAAAATTGACGGCCGTAAATTTTGTGATTCTCCCAGAAGCCTTTCAATCGTAAAGTTTCATGCTCATGTGTATTGAAAACTATGCCTTTAACAGTAATAGGCCGGATGGAATTTTCTATGAGAAAAGTGCCGATCAAAAATCCGTTTTCAGGATTGCTGTACACAATTTTTTCCAGAGTGCCGACTAAGCTGACATCGTCTTCGGCCATTTTTTTTCAGGAAGTTTAAAAATTAAATCGTGTCTAATTAGGAGGAGAATAAAAAGGAGAGCGGATCATTTGCAGTAAATCGAAACGCCATTTTCCACCTTCCTTGAGCAGCAAAAAAGATTGCTGCTTTGTGAACTGCAAATCAAAATTACTTTTATGTCGAAAAACGATAGTTGCATTCACATAAAGTAATGTTCGGTAACGATATGATATTTCAGGTTTTTTATCAACAACCAAGCCTACTGGAACCCAGTTCAATTCGACCATCCGTGTCGCAAATTCCTCAATAGCAATTTGCTCTTTGGACTGTTTTTTGCCGTACTTGTACAATTCAAAATAGCGTTCCTCCTGCCAGAGTTGCAGAAAGTTTTGAAAAACAAGCTTGGTTTCTTTACGAATTGCTTCAAGTTCAGCAGGTGTGGGCTGACGCGCAATTGCTTCCGGCACAACTGAAAATAAATTTAGTCCACAGAACAAAAGAAGCAGCCAAAATATCTTCTGTTTCGGAAATATAAATTTTATCAAATTTACTGGTTTAAAATTCATGCTGCGCTGCGGTGCATGTGCAAACAGAGTGATTCAATCGCGAGCGACTTATTTGCGTTAAGTTCAATTACTCTTCTTGATTGGGCAATTCGTCCAAAGATGTCATAAATTTGCTTTTGCTTAAAATGATCTGCAGATTTTCTCAACGCATTTATGCGGCTTTCCTCAAAAATAACAGTCCGGTTTATCAGTTTTTCTTCCGGAAGACCGTGATGCAGCCAGGTTAAATCACGGAACCACGTTTCGAGAAAATCAAGCAGCAAACTCCACTCTTCATTTTTAGATTTACCCCATGTTTCACAAGTACGCAGCATTTCTTCCAACGTTGCCGCAGAAAAAGTAGTCAACCAGCGGATCGCGGTTTTCTGAACAATTTCCATGATTTCAAGACGTGAGGCAAGATTTCCATTTACACTTCCCATGCTGAAGGCGCTCAACAGTTGAATACGTTCAGTTGTGAGGTCTGTGGTTTGCCGCAAAATGCGTGCTGAAATTTCTGCAGACAATGGTCGAAAGCGAATTTGCTGGCAGCGTGAAACAATCGTTTCCGGCAACTGTTGTGATGATTCTGCAATTAAAATCAGTAAGGTATGCGGCGCCGGTTCCTCCAATGTTTTCAAAAACGCATTGGCTGCTTCACGCCCTAAATGCTGTGCTCCATCAAGAATCATCACACGTTTTTTGCCTGATCCGGATGGAGATGAAGCCAGTTCAATGATTTCCGGATTTGATCTATTTTGATAAACTTTCCGTCCGGAATCAATACCTGATAATCCAGAAAGTTTTGTTCAGCAATTTGAAGACAAAAATCACATTCTCCGCAGGCATCTTCTCCATTTTTTCTGCAATTAAGTTTTTGTGCAAGAGCAACAGCAGTTTTGAATTTACCGATATTTGCCTGACCTGTGAACAACCACGCATGCGGCATCCTTTCTCTGTGAACTGCTTGGTTCAGTAACTCAATTGCTTTCTCTTGTCCGTAAATATCTCGAAAAGGCATTGTTAAATCAGGAGCTTAAAAGTGGAGAAAAGTTTACATTAAAAGCAAAACCGAGATAAATGGCAATTCCGATGATGTCACTGGTCGTCGTGATAAATGGGCCTGTCGCCAAGGCAGGATCGATATTCATGCGTTTAAGGATAATCGGAATTGTAGAACCGACCGTTGCTGCAAAACAAACCACAATCAACAATGAGACGCCGGATGTAATGGCTCTTCCTAAATCATTTGTCAGATACCACGACATACCTGCCAGAATTAATGAACAAACTATTCCATTCAAAACAGCTACCCTTAACTCTTTCCACAGACGAACAATCATATCAGAAGTATGTATCGCGCCTGTAGCAAGTCCGCGTACAACAATTGAAGATGACTGAATACCGATACTTCCGCCAAGTGCCGCCACAAGTGGAATGAAATACGTTACATCCGGAAGCGAAATTAAAGCATCTTCATAATGACTCATCACAATCGCAGTCAAAAAACCACCAAACAGACCAACCAGCAACCAGGGCAACCTGTCGCCAGAAGCACGCAAAACGGATGTTTCAGTAACTTCTTCAGCGCCCGTTCCGGCAATATGCCCTAAATCTTCATTATGTTCTTCAACAATTACGTCCACTAAATCATCCAGAGTAACACGACCTATTAAACGTAAATGATTGTCTATTACCGGAACCACGACCAAATCGTACTCCTGTGCAATTCGCGCTACTTCTTCCTGATCCAAATCCTGGTCAACAGCTACTACTTCAGGATTCATCAAATTTTCGATTAAAGAGTTCCGTTCCGCCAATAATAGTTCTGTCGTTCCAATTGTACCAATCAAGTGATCATATTCATCGACAACATAAGCAGTATAAAATAATTCGAAACCCTTCTTTTTAATAAATTTTTGAATTTCTTTGATGGCGGCAGCAACAGTTTGGTCTTTCCTTATGGCTACGACATAAGGTGTCATCAACCCACCGGCGCTTTCCTCATCATATTGCAGCAGATTCGTCAGCTCTTCCCGATCTTTTTCCGGAAGTCTCTCCGGCAGAGCATCAGCATCATCGTCATCCAGGAGACCAACAAAGTCTGCCGCGTCATCCTGAGGCATGTCCTCGATTGCGTCACTCAAACGATCCGGAGACATTTTTTTAATAATGTCTCCTAGAATAGACGGTGATCCCTGCAAATTGTTTAGCACCTCAGAAGACGTTTCTCGGTCGAGATTTTCCAGCACTACCAACTGATGTTGCAGTTTTAACTGTAGCAGAATATTGGCAATCTCAACCGGTTTAAGCGGTTCAAAAACACTATTCAGCAATTCTGTTCGCTCCGTGCTGATTAGTTTTTTGACCAACTTATGGTATTGTGTATCGCGACTTTTATTCATTTTCATTCTTCAATAAAATCAACTTTTTCCGCACTTACTTTAGAGTTTCCCAATTCTGCACCAGATCCACCAGCAGTTTAACGCCAACTCCTGTTGCGCCACTGTTTGGTTGGTAACCGATGTGTTTTACGTTCCATGAAGTGCCCGCAATATCGAGATGGACCCAAGGAGTTTCATCAATAAAATGCTCTAAAAATAATCCGCCTACAATCGTTCCGGAATCACCTCCACCAATGTTTTGCAGATCAGCGTATTTTCCTTTAATGGATTCACCGTATTCCGGAAAACTCGGTAGCTGCCAAACAAGATCACCGCTACTTTTTCCTGCCTTCCGGACTTGTTCCATCAAGTCATCATTGTTCGTAATCGCACCGGTTGTGAAATGTCCTAACGCAGTAATTACCGCACCGGTAAGAGTTGCCAGGTCAATCACTGCGTCAGGCTTAAACTCCTTAACAACATAACTCAAGGCATCACCAAGAATCAGTCTCCCTTCTGCATCAGTATTTAGAATTTCAACCCGCTTTCCGTTGTGCGCTGTAACAATGTCTCCCGGACGCTGAGCTTCGCCACCAGGGAGATTTTCGGTAGTTGGAATGACTGCGATAATATTTAGTTTTGGATTGACTTGTCCAATGATTTTCATGGCACCTAAAACAGCGGCAGCACCACACATATCAAACTTCATTTCATCCATATTTTTTCCAGGTTTGAGTGAAATCCCCCCTGAATCAAAT
>JAESQU010000219.1 GCA_016764995.1 SAR324 cluster bacterium
CGAAAGCAGCACTAGTAACTTCTTGCTCTACCGCAATCAAGATGGCGCGGTGAATGTAGATGTACTGTTAAAAGACGAAACCATTTGGCTAACCATTAATCAAATGGCCGAACTATTTGGTATTGATAAAAGTGGTATTTCACGACACATCAAGAATATTTTCGAAACGGGTGAATTAGAGCCGTTGGCAACTGTTGCAAAAATTGCAACAGTTCAAAAAGAAGGAAATCACAAACAAAAAAGTTGTCATTCCCGCGGAACTTGTCCTCGACCTGATTGGGGAGCGGAAATCCAGATATTATTATAATCCCGTAAAAAAGTTGTCATTCCCGCGAAAGCGGGAATCCAGGGGGAGTATTTACAAGGCTTGTCTTCAACTTGAAAGTGAAACGGAAATCCATAAAAAAACTAGATAAAAAAGCAATTTGTAAAAAATGCCTATTGCAAATTCCACTCTTCTCCATCAAGTCGTAATATCCTGTTTTTTGTGAGTACGAAGTAAATGATGTATAAACACTCTGGATAAGATGGGGGTTGATTAGGTTAATTCTTAGCTCCAACCAACTTCTCAACCAACCCCCTTACTTTGTCATTCAGTTTAAAGGTTCCACAACCCAAACATACATCTGTTTCGTTTCTCTTTTCATCCAACGTAATCCATTTCAGATTCAGTTGCGAATCTTTTCCTTCACCGATGATTTGCAGATTGAAAACATTCTCTACCTGTAACATTTCCTGAACCCTCATAATACAAGCGTCTTCAGTGCATTCTTCATATTCCAATTCTTCAAATACCTATTCCAAAACTTGCTCATACTTTTCTTGTGGTGTAATCATGAAGTATTTTTTGAGTTCATCCTCAAGTGTATTTTGGAGAATCTGTTTTCTGATTTCAGAGACATCACCAAGAGATGAGACAGGAATAATAATTGTTTCAGGTCGTTCAGTCTGACCAAACAGAGGGGAGGTCAGAAGAAGGAATGAAAGGACTGTGGAGAGAAAATATTTCATTGGAAGTTTTAAGTTATTTACAACAGCGATTTAATTTCAGTTAATACAGTATCATTGACTCCGTTAAATCGAAAGAGATATTCATTTCCCCTTATACCAACAATGGTAGGAAAAGACATTGTCCCTTTAAAGAATTTCTTAGAGATCGATCCAAAGGAGTCTTTGTAGAAATAAGACGATGGTACATTCAATTTTTCAGAAAACCTTTGAATATCTTTCTTTGAATCCTCCTTGATGGGATCAATAAAAAGAAGGGGGACATCGGGATAATTTGTACTCATGAATTTGTGAAGCTCCGGAATTTCCTTGATACAAGGTGGACAATGCACAAAAAAGAAACTTATCACATAAGGTGATTTTTGTTTGTTTGAATAGAAGCGCTGCCCCTCCAGGTTCCGGAGCCAAAACTTGGGCGGGCTTTTAGCAAGGGCTGGTTCAAAGGGAAATAAGAAGATAAGCAGTAGAAAAAAACAGGAATTAATTTCATGAAAATTCTTTGTTGTCAATTGTTGGTTTGGATGAAATTTTTCATTTCCGCATCAGACCATTTCTGGGTAACTTTCCGGGCAATTCTTTGGAGATGTTTCTTTTTGAAAGAATTTGAATCGCCCCATTTCCGCACAGGAATTCTCTGAGGAGCAACTGCATAACTATCTATCTTAATCAGTCCTCCATCTTTGAATGAATAGGATTCTATTGAGAGAGTCATTGAGACAAAGCCTTTCCACATACTGGATTCCTGTTCCTGGAAGTCCCATTCGGTAGTCAGCACCAGAGAGGAATTTGAACCATTCTTATCCATCGTTCTTGTCAGATTATGATGAAAATCGTTTTCAAAGTCAATTTCGGATATTCCAATGAAATTAACCGACGTCATTCTTTCAATCAATGAAACAAAACCCGCAACAAGTTTTGAGCGTGGTTCCTTCATTAATTTTTCTAAATCGCGGTCAGCATACTTGTTGAAGACGAGCAGCAGATTTTGAGTTTGAGGGCATTCATCAACCAATATCTCCGTGTATTTTCCGCAAATTTCAGCCTTTGCCGCATTATTCAATTCATTGTGTAGAACTCTCAGAATTGAGTGCCGGACATTTTCAGGAAAAGAGCGGCCGGATTTTGAGAAACCGTTGAATCGAGCTGGAGTCCTCTGTCCGCTGATTGACAGGTTGAGAGTGTCTTCAACCATATTGATGGAAACGTCGTAATAACATGAGGAATTGAGTTCGGATTGATTTAGACCAGAAACAGGAACTTCCTTAATTGGAGAAACAAAGGAGGCGATGAGTGGTCTGACGATCTGGTCAACAACGGACTTATCTTCGCCAATATCTCCACTCACGAAAAGATAACAATCTTCATTTGCCTGAGATTGCCCAGACAGAGGAGAAGAAAACAGTAGTAGTGAGAGGGAGATGATTAGTGTATGCCTCATTGGTTTTCTATTTGTTTGATTATGAGAACCCAATGTATAACATCAATTGTGGAATTTTACAAGAATGTTGAGCTCCAGAAAATTGACTTTGAATCCTGGGTCAAATAAAATGGTGTGGAGACTACTGTAAAAAATTATCATTCCGGATTTGCTCCGGAACAGAGATTGAGGAAACTCCTCTGGATTCCCGCTTTCGCGGGAATGACAAACAAGGGGGAATGACAATGAAGTAGGATCGAAAGCATCACCCCTGGATTCCCGTTTTCACGGGAATGACAAATATGGAGGAATGACACGGTCTTATGACTTTTTATGACAGCATCAATCTGAGTTACGAAAATATTATGACTAATTCCAATCCTCCAGCACTGCCGATAAAATCGGATGGATCGATCAGCAAAATTTCGTTTGCGGATGTTTCGCAGGGTATCGAACTGCCGTTTTTTGACACAAAGGTTCAGGCGGGTTTCCCCTCTCCTGCAGAAGATCATCTTGAGCAAAGGCTTGACCTGAACACGCTGGTGATTGAAAATCCAAGCGCTACCTTTTTTGTGCGCGTGGCCGGTGAGTCGATGAAGGACATCGGCATCACTGACGGTGACATCCTCGTTGTGGACCGCAGTATTGAAAGTTGGGAAAACCGGATTGTGGTGGCGGTGATTGATTCCGAATTTACGATTAAACGTTTTACCACAGAACAGGAAACGGTAATTCTGGAAGCAGAAAATCCGGACTATCCGTCAATTAAAATTACACCTGAAATGGACTTCTCCGTCTGGGGAGTAGTCAGCTGGACCTTAAAAAAACTATGATTGCGCTGATTGACTGCAACAATTTTTTTGCCTCATGCGAACAGGTTTTTCAACCGCAACTGGCGGGAAAACCGCTCGTTGTGCTTTCCAACAATGACGGCAATGTGATTGCCCGCTCCAGTGAAGCCAGGAAACTGGGTATCGGAATGGGGGTTTTAGCGGGCAGTGTCCGTGAATTTGTCCGGAGCCACGAACTGCAGATACGTTCATCGAACTACCCACTTTACGGCGATATGAGCAGTCGGGTAATGGACACACTGGAAGCGCTTTTACCGAGGATTGAACGATACAGCATCGACGAGGCTTTCGCGGATGTTTCCGGTTTGTCACGCGAACGGCTACTGGAACTGTTCCGCTTTGTACGGCATAGGGTACAGCGTCACACAGGAATTCAGGTTTCGATAGGAGTCGCGCGCACAAAAACCCTGGCCAAAGTCGCAAACCGGTTGGCAAAACGTCATCCGGAACTGGCCGGAGTTTGTGTAGGAACCACGACTGAAAGTTTCGGCAAAACACTGGAACAAATGAAGACCAGAGATATTTGGGGTATCGGCGGAAAGATCAGCAAAAAATTAAGCGGATTCGGTATCAACAACGCAAAGCAGCTGCGGGACGCGGATCCTGCCTGGATTAAAAAACAATTTTCTGTGGTGCTGATGCGCACAGTTTTGGAACTGCGCGGCGAAAGCTGCCTGAAACTGGAGGAACCTGAAGAATCGAGAAAGTCCCTCATGTGCGGTCGTTCATTCGGCAAACCGCTGAAGGAGTTGGAAGATATCCGTCCGGCGTTGACGCATTTCGTGCAAAATGCCGTGACCCGACTCTGGAAATACAAACAGGCGACTTCAGCCCTTACCGTGTATCTGTCAACAAACCGTTTTCGCAAAAACATCACGCAGCGCAGCGTGTCCGCATCTGTGGAACTGGAAGTAACTAACAATCTGATGCAGCTCAATGCCGCGGCTCAGCGCGCGCTGGAGCAGATTTTTAAGTCCGGATTTGAATACCACAAAGTCGGCGTACTTTTACATGATTTTATTTCAGTAAAAAATATTCCGGCCACACTTTTTGAAACGGAATCGGGCATTCAGGCATCGCAGGAACTGATGTGGGCCGTAAAAAAAATCAATGCGAAATTCGGACGCTATACCGTCGCTTCCGCTTCTGTTTCCGGAAGTGCGGACTGGAGGGCGCGCAGTAAATTCCGGAGCCCCGCCTTTACAACTTGCTGGAATGAATTGCCGCTCGTTCGGGCTTGAAAAGTCATTGTGTAATTATAAGCATAACAAATCATGCCATAGTGTTTTCCGGGACCGTCGGACTTGCACAGCAAAACTGTAAACCGATAAATCGGTTTGAAGGTGTCGTTGTTTTCAAAGTCCCCCGAATAAATTCAGGGGCTGTTCTCAAAATCAGAGCTGCTAAATCCAGCAGGGATCCAAAAATAATCGCAAAACTTATGAAAACAAAAAACGCGATGGAATTAGCGGTGTGGAATTGATATGCTGAAAACCGGAAATATAAACGCCGAACCGGATAAAACCGTCTTTGCCGGGACACCTTAACATTGTCATTCCGGGCGCAGTGAAACGTAGATCATCCAGGGGTGTTGCTGAAAATCTTGACTTCAGCTTGATCCTAAATCTGGATCCCGGATCAAGTCCGGGATGACAAGAAAACTTTTTTAGTAAGCCCAAAAAAGTCAAGAATCATGTCTTCTTATTTGCACCCGTAGCTCAGCTGGATAGAGTGACGGATTCCGGTTCCGTAGGCCGCAGGTTCGACTCCTGCCGGGTGCACCATAATATCAGTTACTTACTTGATTGTAAATAGTAGTTTAGAAAACCGGAAACCCATAATACTTGAGCTACATGCCTAATATTCACTTCCTTCCCGATGACAAATCGTTTGAGTGTCCGGAGAATGTAACTATTCTCAAAACTGCCAAAGAAAATAATATCGCACACGCCAACGCCTGTGGTGGTAAGGGTAAATGCTCCACCTGCAGGGTTCTCGTGCTAAAGGGTCTTGAAAACTGTAACAAACCAACAGAAAAAGAACAGAAAATTCTTGATAAACTGCATGCCCCCGCGGAGATGCGTCTAGCCTGTCAAACCACACTTTCAGGAGACATTACTCTGCGAAGACTGGTGCTGAATGATGAAGACATCGAGTTTACGTCGATAATGGGGAAAAAGGATTTTGGACGCCTGGGTGAATCTAAAACAATTGCCATCTTGTTTTCTGACATCAGAGGGTTCACCAGTATTTCAGAGCAACTCCTGCCTTATGACATCGTTTTTCTCCTGAACCGCTACTACAGTAAAATGGTGAATATCATTGAAACAAACGGCGGACACATTATCAATTATATGGGCGATGGATTGATGGCGTCATTTGGAATCAATGATGAGGAGTCCTTTGAAATATATGCCATAAAAGCCGCAATTGAAATGCTGGATGCAGTGGATGAGATGAAACCATATATAAAAACAATGTATGGTCACGATTTCGAAATTGGCATAGGAATTCATCTGGGGGAGGTTGTGATAGGAAACATTGGTGCTGGAAAAACATCAAGGCTGACCCTGGTTGGTGATGCGGTAAATCTGGCAAGCCGCATTGAAAGTGCAAACAAAGAGTTTAATTCAAGTCTGCTCATTTCAGAGGAGTATTACAAGCGGGTGGAGGAAGCAGTCGAGGTCAAGGACTTTGTGCGGACCAACCTCAAGGGAGTCAAAGACAGGATCACACTCTACGAAATCAGCGGGCTAAAGGGTGCCTACGCCGAGTTGCAGACTGAGTTTGTTTTGGAAGACAATGTACGCTGGTATAAATGCGGTGAAGTGCCGCAGCTGGATGAAGGTGCATACAAAGAAATCAAAATCGATGACCGCAATATACTGCTGATAAAAAAGCTTGAACGGATTTTTGCATTTGAAGATAAATGTCCACACATGGGCTTGAAACTTCGTGGAAGCAAAATCAACGACAAGGGAGAGATCATCTGCAAATGGCATCAGACTTCTTTTTGCGTAGAATCCGGTGATGTCAGAAATTGGTGTGGTAACAAGATCATACAAATGATGAAAAATTTTGAGTTTGCACAGAACGTTATTAATGCCACTGAGCAGACTCCGCTCGTTGTTTATAAAACTAAAATTGATCAGGGTCAGCTGCTGGTGGGTATAACCGGCTAAAATTATTTTGTTATTAGACTGACGAGGAAACAGGGGCTTAGCAGAATAATTTATTTACTCTACAATTTGCGGCTAAGTGATCAAACAGCTTGAAAAACAGTCCCGGACTCGATTCCGGGGAAACGTAAGGCTGTTAAAACACAATAATTAAGTATTGTGTACCTTTTTTATGTTGAACGTTAGCAAAAGAATTATCAATTGAGGCAAATTTTCAAAAAGATTCAGTTTGCAAATCGACTGGATATTTCAGATGCAGTCAAAGCTCTGTTGTAGATTCTTAATTCATCTATTGCTCCACTGAAAAAAACTGAACCGTTTCTGTTTCTTCCTATTCTGAAACGGTTGAAATCATTCGTACCTCCTGATTGACTGACAGGAATTACATCATTAATGTAACCTATGGAATTAGTACCATCGTAAGTGAAGGCGACGAATGTCCAAACTCCTAGTACTGCTGTACTCAAAACCATGCTTCCGCCTTCTGATTTTCTGATATGAAAATCGCCTCCATTAAGATCAATCTGAAAACCTTTACCTGCGTCATCGTAGCTTGAAAACATAGCTTCATAAGTTCCCGAACTGGCGGGCTTGGCCCAGAGTGAAATAGTGTAATTGTCAAAACTTGGGATACTTGCCGTGTATTCCAGATAATCTTCATCGCCATCGAAAGAATAGGCACTGTTGCTGGAGTTATCCTTGCCGGTGGTTAATGTTGCATTACCGGGGGAAAGGTCCACATAAACTGTAAAATCTCTTCCGTTGCTAGTTAAATCTTTAACATTTCCATTGAATGGATAGTATGCAACCAATGAGTTATCAAATGTGTTAAATGATGTTTCATAGGGGCTTTCCAGTGAAACTCCATTTTCGTCTTTGGTATCTGTGGTTAATTTAATTTTATATTTATAATCATAAGAAAGATTGTCAGATGGATCAAACGTAAAGGTCTTGGCTGAGTTGGAAATGGAAGGTGAGGATGACATCTGGACACATGTGCTGAAATTGTCTGAGGAAACCTGAAAACTACCATAACAAGATGTATTGTCGGTATTAGTAGTTATAGAACTGTTGTCCATAATCTCCGAGAAGGTCAAAGATATGTTATCACTTACTGACACTGAACTTTGGTTGTCTGTCGGAGAGATAGAAGAAACAGTTGGTGCTATCAAATCTGCAGGTGTAAACCCACTTGAAGTTTCGTAGTGACTACTCATAGCATTGCCTGCAGTATCTTTTACTCTTTTCTTAACTCTAGTTTTGTAAGTTGTTCCAACTGTGAGATTGTCAACTGGGTCAAGTGTAAATGTCATGTTTGAATTAGAACTTGCAGGATCTGAAGACATCCTAACACAACTACCACTACTGAAGTTAGCAGAAGACACCTGTATAGATCCTGAACAGTATGTATCGGATGTGCTAGTTGTGATATAAGAGGGCTCCATTGCCTCAGAGAATGTCACTGTGATGTTATCAGTAATTGATAC
>JAESQU010000220.1 GCA_016764995.1 SAR324 cluster bacterium
CCAAGGATGCAAATGGTTACCGTTTTTCAAACAATGTCTGGGGAAAGGGTTCTTACCAGAATGGGGTAGATTACACTGCTTGTATAACTGTAACAGATGACTACCCCGCAGGAACTTTTATTGAATGGAGTTGGCCCTCGACTAATGGTGGTGTACGTGCGTATCAGGAAGTCTAAGTTGGTCGAAAACCGTGGGATTCAAAAGGTACAGAAAATTCACCATTTCCAATCCAAATCAATAATCTGAAACAATTCAAGGTTGAATTTGATTTGGAAAGAAGTTATTCATCTAACGGCTTTAACATTGCTTTGGAGGTCTGGTTGGCAAATGATCCTGATGGAGGAGAATCTGCCATCACAGATGAGGTCATGATCTGGTTACACGAAGGTAGTGATCCCAGCCCATCTGGAGGCAACGGAAACTCAGCAAATCTAGCGCTGACACCATCTCATGCGGTTTGGAGAAATGCAAGCCACAGCGGTTGGGACTATACCGCGGTAGTTTTTGATGCAGATTACCTCAGCGGTTCAGTAGATGTGAAGCTTGTGCTTGACGAATGGAAAAGACTTGGTTGGGTTACTGGTGAGGAATATATCCTTGATCTGGAGTTGGGCGCAGAGGTTGTTTATGGAGATGGCAGTTTAACTATAAAAAAGTTCATCGTAACTGCAAAATTAATTTAAAGCATACTTAAGTTTATGTAAAAAATGTTTAATCCTGTTGTTTAGAATTTGGCTGTCTATTTTCAGTTTTAAGAAATTTATTCATCATAATCCATAAGAAAAAATAATCTTCAAAAAACAAATATGAAAATCCGTTTTTTCTTAATTGTGTTGATTCCAGCTTTTTTGCTCGCCTCAACAGTCGGTATTTATTTATTAGAATACATTCTGTCTGGGAATGAAGAGAGCCCCTACAGTTCAGTATTCGATTCTCTATGGTGGACAGTGGTGACGTTTACCACAGTCGGCTATGGTGACATGTCACCTGTAACTATTCCGGGAAGAATATTTACTTTTATGGTAATGGCGGCGGGTCTAATCAATTTTTCAATTGTTGTGTCATTGGTGACAGACAAGTTTCAGCAGTATCGCTCCGGACGTGACCGCGGTCTGGACTCTATAAAAATAAAAAGGCATGTGTTGATCTGTTCGGATGATCCAACCTGGATGCTGGAAATAATTTCGCAGAATAAACAATTTGTTGAAAAAGACAGAGTTGTGTTGATCTCTCCAAAAGGTGAGCATCCGCTGCTGGCAACTTCTTATAATAACTTGAAATGGGTCTCTGGAGATGCTTTTGATCTAAACGTTTTAAGGAAGGCATCAGCATCAAAAGCGAAAATTGCCTATGTTTATTTTAAAGAAAACAGTTATGCCCTGATGACAGTTTTGCAACTCGAAACTTTGAGTGAAGGAAAAATTGTAACTCAAGCACAGTACGTTGGCCGAGAATTCAGAAAATATTTTGAGGATGTAGGATGCGATCATGCTTTGGATCCATACGATCTTTATGTACCATTGATGCTGTTAGCTTTTCATTCACAAGGAGCACCTGAATGGATCAAAGAAGTGATCAATTGCTCACAGGGACACATAATCACTGCCAGTAAACCGGATCCAGCACACATAGGTGGAACATGGCTGGAGCTCATAAAAAAGAAAAAACAGAAACACGGAATTATGCCTCTTGCGGTTGTTATTGATGAAGTAGTGCTGATCAATCCGGATTCCTCATTTGAAATTCCTAAAGGTTGTTTAATTATGCAAATAGAACCGCCTTTAGCACGCCCAAGAGGTGATCTGGAAGAACACGCGATTGATGTAATCGGAATGGACGAAATTGGTCTTGATGGTCACATTTTGATTAGCTCAGACAATCAGGTTTTTATCAATCGCTGCTTGCTTGAAATGAGTCAAAGAAATCAACAGGAGAAAATCGTTGTGCTTTCAGATATTCCAATGTTCGAGGAAATTCCAGGCAATTTGGAAGTTGAGTGGATTGAAGGAGATTCAAACTCGGAAAAATCTTTTCTGGAGGCCAGATCAAGTGAGGCGAAAGTAGCACTGATAGATCATTCCGATGATGGACAGAACCTTATGTCTGTCCTGCGGTTGGAACAGGCAACGGATGGCGAGGTGTTTACTATTGCTACTTATCACAAAGAAGATTTTGATCAACAACTCTTTAAAGTGGGTTGCGATTATTGCCTGGATCCGGAAGAGTTGATTGCTCCCATCCTTTCCCAATCAGCTTTAAATCCGGGATTAGGCACTCTGATTGAAGAAATTATTTTGGAGGAAGCAACGACTCAAAGTCTGCATGTACGTCAATTAAGCCAGGAATGGGAAGCCAACAGTTGGCTCGAAACAATTTTGGATTTAAAGTCAAAAGAAAAAGAACTGCCTGTTGGTTTGATCCGCAGTCAGACTCATAAACTCCTTGTTAATCCCAATCCGGATATTCAGGTAAATCCTGGTGATCGCTTAATTTATATCGCACCGGTGAAAGTTGCCGCTCAGCAAAAAGGTTTTGAGGAGGATTTCAATGATGAAACAGACGGTGCCCAAGTTGAAGTTAAACCTTCAGCAGAGGCAGAAAAATTGTTCCGCAGAGGACTGAAGTTGATCAAAAACGAAGAAGATTATGAGGAGGCATATAACTGTTTTCATCAAGCAGCAATTCAGGACCATACTCGTGCAAAATATAATCTTGGACTGATGAATTTTAATGGAAAAGGTGTGACCAAAAATTTGGATGAATCATATCACTGGTTCCGTGAAGCGGCAAAATACGGGAATGAGAATGCAAGAAAAGCACTTAAAAGTACCAGGGTTTTGAGAAAAATAAAAATGGATACTACTGAGCATGATGTTCCTGAGTTTGATGTTGAATTAGTTGGCCGAATGACTGAAAAACAATTGTTTTGGTTTGCCGGTGCTGTTGTTGCGATGGTTATGGCTGATGAACATATCGATCTTCATGAACGCTCATTTCTGCATTCTGCGATCCGTATGGTGAAGGATAAGAAGAAAATTCAGGAGTTGGAAGAGTATATTCTACGTTGGCAGACGCCCCCGATTGAAGCGATTAAATTCAGCAAAAAAGAGAAGGGAAAACTGCTTGTGATTCTACTCAATATTGCTACTGTTGACAGGAGTTTTGATGAGAGGGAAGAAAAGTTGTTGTATGAAATTGCAGCAGCAATAAATGTTCCTGAAGATCAAATAGAAAATTTGATCAAGCTTGGACACAAGCGTGTAGAACAGTTCCGGGCAAATCAACTCCGTGCACCGAATGTGCGGGCAAGAATTTGACAAGAAAAAATCTCAAGGTCATTGCTGAACCTTGAGATGCAAATCTTGAAAAATTAGACCAACTTGAATATTTCTCCCAAACCATCTCTGATGGAACGAGTATCCTTCCAGTGATTACTTCCTTCTTCCACAAAAGACTCAGGAGCCGGCTTGTCAATTTCTTTAGCAAAAACTTTTCTGAATGTTTTTGAGGCAAGGTGGTCAGTCTGAATAACGTAGCGTGCCCCACTTTCGTATAGTTTCAGGGAATCCTCATGAGAGGCTGTGACCGCTAAAACAGGAAGGTCGGGAGCTTGACCTTTAATGAAACCGACAAGCTCTACATCCGCATCAACGTCACTTCCAGTACAGGAAACAATAACCTTTGCCGCACTTAGTTTGTACTCTTTCCACACATTCGGATCTGTTGGGTCTGCATAAACAGGGTCAATATTAGAATCCTGGCGTGCCTTAAAATAATCAATTATTTCCGGATCACAGTCTATCAATAAAACACGCTCTCCTTTAGGTTCATAAAGTTCACCTATTGCTTGTGAAACTTCGTTAAACCCAAGTAGTACAACATGGTCTTTCAAAACAACATTTTGCTTAGTTTCCAGTTCTGCCGCAGAAATATCACGGTTCAAGAAAGCGACTAAGCCTTTAAAAGAATTGTAGAGTCTTGACTGAACTGCATGCCCCATGGCAGAGAAAAAGAGAGAAAGCAGAATTACCGCAATCACAATCGCAAAAAGACGATCATTGAAAACGGTTGCTTTCCAAGCCAACAAAGCGACTATAATTGAAATTTCTGAAGACTGGTTTAAGGTTGTGCCGATGAAAAATGCGGTGCGCCCTTTGAGCTTTACCGCATATCCGGTGATAATTAAAAAAACCGGTTTGATAAAAACGACCAACAGAAGAAGTGGAATTATTGCACCAAGGTTGTTGGAAAAGTTTGCTGATTTTATGGTTGCCATTTCAACACCAAGTGTCAGGAAAAACAATGCTCCACCGAATGATTTCAGTGGTCCAACCTTGTCCTCAATGTCCAGTCTATAGGGTAGATTTCCAACAGAAATTCCGGCAAAGAAAGCACCTGCTTCCGGAGAAATACCGATGTATCCGCAAATCGCCGCAATTCCCATACAGTATCCGAGTGCGCTGACAAAGAGGAGTTCTGAGGAGCGTAACAAATAACGCACAACAGGTTCCAGCACAACTTTGGAAAGAATCATGAGAATAACAACCAACAGCACCAATTCTTCTGTCAACCAGAGATTGAAAACCATGGTTTCTTTGTGCATGTTAAATGAGGAAAAGAGGTCTGAGGTTTCGGAATATTGGCTTACAATTCCGGTTGCACTTAACTTTGCAATGAGAACCATTGCAGCCAGAGAACTTAGCACAGTGATTCCGGTTGAAATTTGTCCCTGCAGAGATTCTTCCGCACCACTATTTTCAAGGGCGGCAGCAACCAAGATGCTGGAAGGAACTGCAAGACAAAGCGCCAAATAGATGCTTTCACTAAAACCATCTGTTCCCGCAAATTGAACCGCGGCCCAAAAGAAAAGCAGAAAACCCAGACCCATATAACCGACTCCATTGACCAGAATCAAATTCAGGCGTTTGGTAATATCCTTCAGATTGAATTGCAAACCGGCCATGAAGAGAATCAGCACAATGCCAATTTGCTGAAATCCGCCAAGAATGGAACGAATCCCGCTGTAATGTTCATTGAGCTCATCCAGTGTGGTTTCCGGAAGTCCGGCGACACTGGCCATGATGTAGCCCATGATCACAAAAGCAAGGATATTAGTTTGCTTTAGTTTTGTCAGTAATATCGTCAACAGCATTGCACCGCCGAGCATTAGTCCCAGGGGCTTAATGAACCAACCGCCACCTCCCGCATATGCAGGAAATGCTGCGAAAAGTCCAACAGCAAATATTGCCGAAAATCTGTAGAAAAGTGATTTAGTCATGAGACCTCTTGGTAATGTTGTTTTGCGTTTAATCAAGCTTTGGCAAAAGCGTCGCCTAGACCCTCTTGCAATTTTTTTGTTTCTGAAAGATGGCTTTCACCAACTGTACGGAAAGCGTCTTTAAGTGGTTTGCTGACTTCAATTTCAAAAATTTCTCGGAACGACTTTGCCGCCAGGTACTCGGTTTGAATTACATAACGCGCACCAGCTTCATACAATTCCAAAGTTTCTTCATGAGAGGATGTTGCCGCAATAAAAGGAACGTCTGGTGCTTCCTTTTTGAGCCAGCGGGAAATCGCCATTTCTGCTTCCTGACCGCCATCCATACAGGAAATCACAATTTTTGCTTTGTTAAACGCTAAATCTTCCCACACATCAGGATCGGCCATATTGGAGTAATGTGCATGGATGTTGCTGTGTCCATGCTGATTTTTAAAATAATCTGTGATGTCCGGATCAAGATCGAGTAGCAAAACCTGTTGTCCACGCTTTGCATAGAAATCCGCAATTTCGATTGCTAATTCGTTATATTCCATAATGACTACATGACCATCCATCTCAAATTCTTCTGATCCGGATTCTTCCGCAGCAGTAGATCGTCCATCCATGAAGCTCAGTGTTTTGGCAAATGCACCATAAATAGGATCAAGAAATTGGTGTCCCAATGAAGAAAAGAAAAATGAAATCAGAACTACCAAAGTTATTACTATAAAGAGATGTGGATCAAAGAGCTTGTACTGCCAACATAGCACTGCCAGCATCAACGAGAACTCTGAACTTTGATTAATGATGGCACCCATCAGAAATGATGGTTTTCCATTCAATCGGCTCAGGTAACCCAAGAGTAACATCAAGGGGATTGTTAAGACTACTACCAATACCGCAAGTATAAATCCTTCTGCTAAACCACCGAGCATTTGTTCCGGTTTCAATTCGGAAATATCAAAACCCAAACCCATAAAAAAGAGAATAATGCCAAAGGCTTTCAGTGGTTCTACTTTATCTTCAATCTCATGTCGATATGGAAGAGCCGCCAGAGTTGCTCCCGCAAAAAAGGCACCGATTCCGGAAGAAAAATGGATTACTTCGCAAAGCGCTGCCACTCCCATTCCGTAACCTAAAGTTCCTATGAAGAGTAACTCACCTGATTTCGCAAAGAATTTAAACAGAGGATTAAGCAGATACTTGGTCACAAAATAAAGAACAATTGCCAGTCCAATCATTTTCCCAAAAATCATCGCAACTTCCACACCTAAAGAGGCGCCGCCGACTTTGTCAGGATTCAAGCTGCCGAGAATGGCGAGTGCAACCACTGCCACAATATCCTGTAGTACCATCAAACCGAGTGCAACTTGGCCGTGCTCCTGTCCAATTTGGCCTGTGCTTTTGAGAGTTCCAATGACCAGAATAGTGGAAGACAAAGTGAGACAGAGCGCGAAATAAATTAAAGCAGGTGTAGCGTTTTCTGCCGGCAGTCCTGCGGCTACCATATAATCCGTGTCAATGCCAACGTACAAAAGTCCCAATGCCGCACTGATGCCGAATAGACCAATAATCTGGCCAAATCCGTTGATGATCAGCAGTTTCCAGCGTTTTATCAATCCGGGAATATCAACTTCCATTCCGGCCATAAAAAGCAAAAGCGTAATTCCGATATCTACAAACGCGGTCATCACATCTTTGTTGATTACTTCTCTTACACCAAAGATTCCACCTAAAACTCCGACAATAATGAATGCAAATAAACTCGCTTGTTTTGCGTAGCTCAAAATAATTGCAACCACGGCAGCCGCCAAAAGCATTGCGCCCAAGGGTTCAATCAAGCTGTTGCCTCCGCCGCTTCCGCTTCCGGCAAATACAGGGAACCCAACCAATAACATTATGAGGGCAAAGACCCCGTGACGCATATTTTTCATTAGAATTACTCCGAAGTTATGTTTTCCAAGCTTGAAGTTCAAATTAACTCAAGTACTTAGCGAAAATATTTTATATATCTTTTGCCGTTAGATTGTCACACGTTCAGCATGAAATACAAGCCAAAAGTGCAATCTAATTCTAGCTTGACGTAGTATAACGTCAACTTAATTTAGCTAAAAAACTATTCTACATGCAAAAAACAGGAAATGTTTTTAGCCGCAGATTATTTTAATTCAATTCAAAGTCCAAAATAAAAATAAAATTGAAGCAAAGAAGTTTCTTCTGCGAAGCTTACTGAAAAATTAATTCAGGAAAAGACCAGGAAGTTTCCTTTTCATAGGCACGCGCCGTACGAAACAAAAGAGCTTCCTCAAAAGGCGGTGCTACTAACTGAAAACCTGTCGGCAAACCGTTATCAGTCTGTCCCGCAGGTACCGACAAAGCCGGGAGTCCGAGGTAATCAAAAGGGCGTGTGCAATGTCCGAGCTGACTGAGATATTCGATGAAGCCAGGATTGGCTTGGATGTTTGATTCAGCCAAAGTCGGCACCGGAATTGGAACAACTGGTGTGTGCAGAACGTCCACTTTAGTAAAAACGGTTTGCAGAAATTCTTTCAAAACCACTTTACGTAATTTTAGTGCTTCAAGATAATCAATCGCGGAAAACAACGAACCTGTCAAAAGACGTTCACGGGTTTGTGAACCATAATCATCTGCTCTCTGCTTCAACCAATTTGCATGGGCGGAACTGCTCTCAGCGCCTGCGATTATATTTGCCAGGTCGTTGCAAATTTCAAAACTTTCCGGAAGTGGAATCGGCACTATTTCAGCTCCTGCGCTGCGAAAAACGGCCAAACTCTTTTCCATTTCCCTAAGTACCTCAGCATGTACAACATCTAAAAATCCGCAAGGTCCGGAACCGTACGTTGTTGGAACACCAATTTTTAAACCAGTTATTCCGGATTCCAGTTCAGCAAGAAAATCAGTTTCCGGATTTAAAGCGGAGGTTGTGTCGATTGTGTCTGAACCTGAAATGATATTTGTGAGAAGTGCACAATCCTCGACGGTTCTGGTGAGTGGACCAATGTGATCCAGAGAAAAGGACAGCGGCATTGCGCCAAAACGACTGACTCGGCCGTATGTTGGCTTCATCCCTACAAGTCCGCAACACGATGAGGGAAATCGAATTGAACCTCCGGTATCGGAACCAAGCGATCCGTAACTCAAGAAACTCGCAACCGCTGCGGCCGGACCACTTGAAGAACCTCCAGGAATGTATTCCGGATTCCACGGATTTCGAACATCACCTGTAATTTCGTTGTGACCGGTCAGTCCATAAGCAAATTCAACCATGTTCAAACGCCCAATATCCAGCGCTCCCGCCTGATCCAGTTTGAGCAAAACTGTGGCTGTAACTTCCGGTTTGTATTCCTCACATATTTTTGAACCGCATGCCGTAATTTGTGCGTTACGGTAAAACATGTCTTTGTGCGAAAGCGGAACTCCGTGAAGCGAACCGCGTGAATTTCCGGAAGCTAATTCCATATCTGCCTGCTGGGCATCGTACAGAGCTTTTTCCGGAAAAATACGGGCCAGGCAATTCAGTTTGGAAGCATGATTTTCAAGTTGTTCCAAACTGTTCCGTACAACTTCCAGTGAAGACACCTTTCGTTTGGCGATTGCTTCGGAGACATTACTCAGACTCATCCGCGACAAAGCTTCATCAGCCATTCCTTTCCTCCGGCTTCAACTTTGTTAAATTCCAGTCAACAAGAACTTTTTCAAAATCTGCAGGTTCTGCTTCAAATGACAAACGATGCAGAAAAACGGTTTTAGTTTCAGTGAGAATTTTTGCAGATTTTAAGGCAGACTCAACTTCCGGAACATCAGCATTCCGCTCAAAAAAAGCAGACCATTTGTGTCGCATCGTTTTTATGGGGAAGGAATGAAAACTCAGATTTAGTGCCGGGAATTTTGGTAAAGCGCAATGATGCTCTTGCAATCATTCTGCCGGTTGCCGGGTTAAGCCAAGACCTAACCCGACATGTCTCTCAGTCGTTTTTAAGAATAAAAACGACTAGCTGGAAGGAACCTTGGAGATAATTCCTTTGACGTAGAACATCATACCTAGCATCTCGCCATCACTTAAGGCTTTGGTAACGCGAGTTCCATCCTGCTTGGTAAATCCATGGCCGAAAACATCCATGGCACCGCTCAGAATTCTTCCCTTTTCCCTGTTCATTTGGACAATCAGGGATTGAGGAACATCCGGATGAAAACTAGTCAGACCGACAATTCCGCTGTCAAGTCCCCACCAGTCAGCACTGGATTTCCAGGTTCCATTTTCCACAGCTTTTACGGCCGCAAGATAATAGACATCCCAGTTCCAGACTGCCGCGGTCAAATGCGCTTCTTTACCATAGATGGCCATGTCCGTATCATTTCCAATGGCATAAACTCCATTCTTCTTGGCAGTTTGTACCGTTGCGGCGGAATCGGCCATGGTGACAATTATGTCCGCGCCATTGTCAATGAGCGCCTGTGCCGCGTCACTTTCTTTGGCAGGATCGAACCAACTGTTGATCCAGATTACTTCCACCTCGATATTTGGATTTACTTGCTGCGCGCCCAGGGTGATAGCATTGATATGCCGGATGATTTCCGGAATCGGTTGGGAGCCGACAATGCCGATCCGTCCCTTTTTGCTCATTCCGGCGCCAATCATGGCGGCCAGATATTTTGCTTGATACATGCGTCCGAAATAGTTACCCATGTTTTTGCCCTGCTTAAATCCCGAGCAGTGCAGGAAGGTTTTGTCAGGAAACTGTTTTGCCACTTTCAAAGTGGGATCCATGTAACCAAAACTGGTGGTAAAAACTATGTCGTGTTTACGCGCCATTTTACGGATCACACGTTCTGAGTCACCTTCAGGAACAGACTCCACATAGCTCGTTTCGTGACCGGCAGCTTCGAGGGCTTTCCGTCCCAGATCATGAGCATAAGTCCATCCACCATCGCCGACGGGGCCGACATAAACGAAGCCAACACTGGGCTTTCCTGCCCAGGCGTAGCCGCCAACCATCAACAGAGTCAGGGAGACTCCAATTATTTTTGAAATTATTTTTCTCATTTTATCTCCTAGAGAAAGATTAAA
>JAESQU010000221.1 GCA_016764995.1 SAR324 cluster bacterium
CCAGGGAAACAATCAATGCTGTTTTGCTTAGGCATCCTCGGTCTTCACGCGTATTATTTGAGACATTTGCCTGCCGCTTTTCTCTTGATTCTTCTTTTGGAGAATTGAAATATCGAAAGGAAGTTCTGCTTCCGCAGAAAAAACAGGAGTTTTTTGAATCGCTGGAAAAAGTAAAACAGGTAACTGATGACGAAGTGTTACGCAGTTTGTATGAATTGATTGAAAACACTTTACGTACCAATTTTTATCTACCTAAAGATGCTGACGATACAGGCGTTTCGATCAAGCTGGATTCAAGGAAAATTGAGCAAATGCCTGTTCCGGTGCCGTTCAGAGAAATTTATGTCCATGATGTTGGGATGGAAGGTCTCCATTTACGCTTTGGACCTGTCGCACGGGGAGGACTTCGCTGGTCGGATCGTCCGGATGACTTCAGAACAGAAATACTGGGACTTGTAAAAACACAACAAACCAAAAACGTAGTGATTGTGCCGGTTGGTTCAAAAGGTGGTTTTGTGCTGAAAAACACTCCGGCAACACGCGAAGAAGCAATCCTAGAATCACAAAAGCAATACAGGCGTTTTATCAGCGCAATGCTGGACATAACAGACAATATGGACGCTCAGGGGAAGGTTAACACTCCAGCTCATGTTATTTCATACGACGATCCGGATCCATACTTGGTTGTTGCCGCAGATAAAGGCACGGCTACTTTTTCAGACATTGCAAATGAAGTTTCAGAAAAATATGATTTTTGGTTGGGTGACGCATTTGCGTCCGGAGGATCAGTTGGATATGAGCATAAAAAAGAAGGAATCACAGCCCGTGGTGCCTGGGAATGTGTGATGCTGCATTTTAAGGAAATGGGGCGTGACATTCAGACGGAACCCACAACGGTAGTGGGTGTAGGAGATATGAGCGGTGATGTTTTCGGAAACGGAATGTTGCTAAGCAAAATGCTTTTGCTTCAGGCTGCGTTCAATCATCAGCATATTTTTCTTGATCCGGATCCTGATGCTGAAATTTCGTGGAATGAGCGCAAACGGGTTTTTGATTTACCACGTTCATCCTGGAGTGACTATTCTTCGGACTTAATCAGTTCCGGAGGAGGTGTTTTTGAGCGTCACGCGAAATCCATCAAACTGTCGGCGGAAGTAAAAACCATGCTTGGCACAGAGTCAGACAGTTTAAAAGGTGATGATCTTGTGCGTCAAATTTTAAAAATGAAAGCGGATTTACTGTGGCTTGGCGGAATTGGGACATATATCAAATCTTCTGCACAAAGTCATTTCAAAGTTGGAGACCAAGCGAACAATCCTGTACGAATTGATACTTCTGAATGTCATATCAAAGTGATTGGTGAAGGAGCAAATTTAGGATTAACCCAGTTGGCGCGAATTGATCTTTCCAATGATGGAGTACGCCTGAATACCGATGCAATTGATAATTCCGCCGGTGTCAATATGTCGGATTATGAGGTAAACCTGAAAATATTACTGCAGCAGATGTTACGCAGTGGATTTATAGAGTCAAAGGAAGAACGCAATGAACTGCTCGCATCAGCAACAAACGAAGTCTCTGAGCTGGTTTTAGCAAATAACCGCGGGCAACACCGTTTAATTTCAATGGACAGCATACGCTCAAACCGTAATTTTAGATTGTTCCGGAAATTGATTGCGCATCTTCAGGAAATAGGAATGAATAAACGCAGCGAGTACATTCCTTCACGAGGTGAACTTGATCATTTGGAAAATGTTAATATGCCGCTGCCGCGTCCTGTCCTTTCTGTCTTGATGGCATACTCAAAAATGGAGGTTTATGACGCACTGATTTCTTCCGAAATGCCGTTAGAAGTTGAACTTTCAAAAACATACTTAGGATACTTGCCTGCTTTTTTACGTAATCATTTTGGTGAAAAAATCAACGATCATCCTTTAAAAAAGGAAATTGTTTCAACGGTTTTGACCAATAACGTCATTAATCAGGCAGGATCAACTTTTATTTCCAGAATGGCAAAAGTCACTGAACGCGGTATTCCTGACATTGTGAGGACTTACCTCGTGCTGGAAGCAAGTCTTGGTGCACCGGAAATGCGCGTACACTTGTATGCAATGAATGATCTCAGTGAGACAGAGCGTTATGAAGTGCTGATTGAATTGGAAGATGTTTTAAAAATGTTGGTCCGCAATGTGTTGTACAGCCAAATAAAAGTTCCAGGATTTGAGAAAATTGAAGAATATCATGCTTTAATGTGTGACTTAATTGAGCTTCCCGCAAATTCTGTAATTCCGGAAAATTCTGCTGGAGATCAGTCTGCTGACGAAACCACACAAGAAAAAAATGAAACAGATGAGCAAAGCGCAACACGCGCTGTTGACCTAGTACGCGCATCTTTGCGGCGTTTACGGATCGCGCCGGATGTCATGCATTTATCAATAAACAATGATTTTGAAGTCAGTGTGGCTTTCCGGATTGCAGAGAGTGTTGAGCATACATTTGGTTTTGACTGGCTGCGTGAACGATTGGTGGAACTGGAACCGAACAATGACTGGGAACTGGAATTTCATGACATTCTTTTGCGCACTTTGGATGCGAACAAATTGGGACTGTTGGAAGTGTTGCTTGCGGCTCACACTCCGGAAACTTTGAAAGAACAAGATTTAACCAGCCTTCTGGAGCCGCTTGAAGCTTTGAATGCCGCTCATTTACGGGCTTACGTTCAGTCCCTGGATCAAGTCCGTGCCGGTTCATTGATCAGTCTTACTTCAATCGCAGTAATTCTGAGTCACCTGGATTTTATCAAAAATATCTCTCCGCAAAGCTGAAAACAAAAATATTTTAATTTTGTAAATAATTTTATGATTGCAATGATACTTGCCGGAGGAACCGGAACGAGACTCTGGCCTTATAGCCGTAGTATGACGCCCAAACAATTTCTCAATCTCGGTTCAACCCACGAGTCTCTTTTTCAGGAAACGTGCAAGCGCTTGGAAACCCTTGTTTCTCCGGAACAGATTTATGTAGTTGGCTCAGATGAGCATGTAGGTGAACTGCGGCAGCAGATGTTACAAATGTTTCCGGATTACCGTCCGGCACAGTTGCTGATTGAGCCGCTTAGCCGCAATACTGCACCGGCCATTCTCTGGGGTATTTTGCGCATTCCGCAAAATCAGCGTCGGGAACCGGTTGTTATTTTGGCTTCAGACCACTTGATAAAGGCACCGGAACAATTCGTCAGTGCTTTAAAAAGTGCTGAATCACTTGCAAATTACGGATATATCGTTACTTTTGGAATTCGCCCGGACCGTCCGGAAACCGGTTATGGTTACATCAAGGCAGGAGACGCCCTGGAGGTTGGTTTTAAGGTTGAAGAGTTTGTTGAAAAACCTGACCAGGCGACTGCGGAACGTTATCTTGAATCTTCAGAATATACCTGGAATGCCAGTATTTTTATGGCAACAGCAGAAACCTGGCTGGAGGAATTTCGACTACACGCACCGGAATTGCTGGCTGTCTTTGAAAACAAGACTGCAGCCGGAAAGGCTCTTACTGATCCGGAAAATATCCGCAAAATTTATGAAGCTATTCCGGCGGAGTCCATTGACTACGCACTACTGGAAAAATCAAAAAGAGTTGCGGTTTTACCGGTTGAAATGGAATGGAGCGATTTGGGCAGTTGGGAAAGCATCTTTCAGGTTTCCGAAAAAGATGCGCAGGGAAATGTGTTGCGGGGAAATGTTATTTCACATGATACGCATAACTCTTTGATTTTTAGCAGTAAAAAATTGGTTACAAGTATTGGTGTTGAAAATTTGATCATTGTTGAAACTGATGACGCATTGCTGGTTTGCGACATGAAACGATCACAAGATGTGAAAAAACTTGTGGAAACACTCAAAAGAGAAGAACGCCACGAATATAAGTTTCATACACGAGTAATGCGTCCCTGGGGCAGCGCTACAACCATTCTGGAAAACAAGATCTACCGTATCCGCATGCTGGAAATCATGCCTGAAAAAAGTATGTCACTCCAGCGTCACAAGTACCGCAGCGAACACTGGGTTGTGCTACAGGGAACCGCAGATGTACAAAGGGGCGACGAACAAGTTATTCTCAAAGTGAATGAATCGGCATATATTCCAATCGGAATGCCGCACCGACTTGGAAACTCCGGAAAAATTTCACTGCAAATTATCGAGGTACAGCAGGGGGAATACCTTGGCGATGACGATATTGAACGGTTATAACTGCAACATTAAAGGCCATCTATGATTGTCTATCCGATACTCAACTTTGTTTTACCACTTATGTTTACGAGTTTTGTGTTTGCCGACAATTCTCAAGCAGTGTGTGCTTTCTGCGAGATCAAATTGGGGAGCGGTATTGAAAAAACAACACAAGCGCCTCAAGAGCAAACAGAACAAGAAGTTATTAATGGTGAATCAACCGAGGTAAAACTTGTGGAGGAAGCACCGAAACAGAAACTTCCATGAAAATGAGGGAATAATTTTCAATGAACAATTCCGGATATTTTCGCTTCCGGTCATTGAAAAGTAGTAAAAAGTTACGTTCCAGGTTCCTGAGAATGATCCTTCAAGATGTTCAACTCTTTTGAATAAAGGCGAAGCCCAATCGAAAGAATTGGTAGTACAACGGCTACCACTATCCAAAAAAAGAAATAGAGAGCAATTAAAAAAGAACCGTTCAGGAATGCTTTTGGTTTTGCTAAATCCGCATCCATTTTAAACCTGTTTTGTTTACAAGAAAAATCTTTGGCTTATACTAAACAAAGCAATTACCTAGCCAAAGTATAAGAAAAATATTTAACCCAAACAAACTCTTCCAGCAGATTCAGAAGCGATCGTTTCCGCTTTGAAACTAGTAAAATTTACAAAGTATTTGTTATTTGTTCAGGAAAAAGAAATTATTTGGCAGGCTTAAAATGCAGGAATTTATTTTGAATAGTATTTGAATTTTGGTAACTACTTGAAATATTCCACAGTGTAGAGAGTCTTTGGGTAACCGCTACTGCCTAGATTTGTTGTGTTACCCAGCCGGATGAATGTTTTTTCAGAATTTATCTGGATCAGGTCTTTATAAGCAGCATTTTGTGCCTTGTAGGTAATTGAACCACAAGTCAGTCCGGCCACTGACGTTTCAGTTCCGGAACTCCAACTTGTCAGTTCGCAGAAGGAAGAAAGATTTAAAGAGGTAGAAACAGAGGTTGTTTTTGGTTCTAATGTTATATCAGCAACTGCTGCAGTGAATTCTTTGATAATCTGATTTTGGGAAGTAAAACTTTTGCTGCCAAGTACCAAA
>JAESQU010000222.1 GCA_016764995.1 SAR324 cluster bacterium
ATGGGTGATTCACCACCTCGGTATTTTCCAGGTCTTTCGTCATGCGACAATTTTGTAACAGGGTTTATATTCTGTATCTCTTGATAGTTTCATTCTTTTTTCCTGGCAAAATGTCGTAAGTAAAGCATCCAGTTCGCCCATCAGTTCCGGATCACCGCTAATTTGAAATGGGCCATTTTTTTCAATGGAAAGCACTCCTTCTTCCTTGATATTTCCAGAAACAATTCCAGAAAACATTTTCCGAAGATTACAGGCAAGCTCGTGCTTTGGCTGCGTATAATGCAAATTTAATGCAGACATCGCCGCATGAGTTGGGCTGAAAGGACTTTGATAATCTTGATCAATATGTAACATCCAGTTGTAATAGAAAGCATCACCCAACTTTCGCCGAAATGCGCGAACACTCTTTATTCCCGCCTGAATTTTTTGCGCGACTTTTTCCGGATCATCAATAATAATTTCGTAATATTTCTTTGCATATTCTCCCAAAGTCGCACCGATAAAACTGTCAACTTGCTCAAAATAATTCTTACTTTCTTGAGGTCCGGTAAAAACTAATGGAAATGGTTGATCAGCATTTTTCGGATGCATCAGTATGCCAAGTAAATATAAAATTTCCTCGGTTGTACCAACCGCACCAGGGAACACTATGAAACCATGTCCGGAACGAACAAATGCCTCAAGACGTTTTTCAATATCCGGCATTACAACTAAGGTATTGACAATGGGATTTGGTGATTCTGAAGCAATTATTCCAGGCTCCGTTATGCCAATATAACGGCCGTTATTGTAGCGTTGTTTTGCATGGGCAATGGTAGCGCCTTTCATTGGGCCTTTCATGGCTCCTGCACCACAACCGGTACAAATATTAAACTCACGCAAACCCAATTGGTAACCTACTTTTTTTGTATATTGATACTCTACTTCGCCTATTGAATGCCCTCCCCAGCAAACAACTAAATTTGGATCTGTCAAGTCTCTGAGAACGCCTGTATTACGCAAAATATGATAAACAAAATCTGTGATAGAAGACGATTGATTTAAATCATACCCTCCTTTTTTGGAAAGTTCTGTACCCACAAACACAATATCCCGCAAAACAGAAAAAAGATGTTCATTGATTCCTTGAATTAATTTTCCATCAACAAAAGCTTTGGGAGGAGCATTTCTAATTTCGAGCTTTATGCTTCTGGTTTGCTGAACAACTTCAATGCTGAAATCAGGAAAACTTTCGAACATTTCTTTTCCGCTGTCCGTATGACTGTCAGTGTTCAGCACAGCCAGCGCGCAGCGCCGAAACAATTCATTTAGTCCTCCGTTTTGCGGATCACTGAGTTGACGAATTTCTTGTTGCGAAAGAAAATCGAGGATACCTTTTGGACGAATACTGGCATCCATAATTTTTTGTTTGGAAGAAAGGGTTGAAGTAAATACTGAGACTTTAATTTAAGTTTTTTTTAAGAATAACCCTACATCAAATTCACAATTTGTTTATCCGGAAACAAAATTATTCGAAATGGATTTTTCCTGACAATCTCATTTCACTCTTGTTTTAGGGACTGACCAGTCCATAAATCAAGTTACTCAATTGAATTGACTACTTGATGGTGCAGAGACAGACGGCATTCCCGCAGAAGCACCGCCGACCGCGAATGAACTGATGGAACGTTGTGTTTGACGACTGCCGCATTCCGGACAATCAATGTGTGTGTCCATCTCTGAAATGCGTCTTAATTCAGTAAAACCACTTTTGCATTGCTGACAACGGTATTCATAGAGTGGCATATTTCTCCATTATTAAATGTGATATTTCGGTGCTTAGTCTATCATATTTTAATTCTATATTTCAATCAATTTTAGCCGTTAGCAAGCAGGAATATACAATTAGATGATGATTCTGAAAAAGTCCTTAAACCTTGTCATTGCTTAGGTAGTGAGAAATCTTGTTTATGCTACTACACTAATATCATTAAGATTTTACCCTATGCTTAAAATCACAAATAGAGAATTTCATATTTTTTTGACTGCATCAATTATTACAATCATCATCATTCAAATCTGCCAAAGTTAAAAAGCGGCTGACAAAGAATCTAATAAAAATTCATCAGCTCTAGCGTTCATGCAAAATTTTAACTTGTATTTTTAGCCTGGACAAGCATAATGTTTTACGTTTCTAAAATTACAAACTTGAGTATTTCAAAACTTTTTTAAACAATAACCGCACTTTTATTGAGGACAATTTATGATACCTTTTAGAGTATTTATTACAGTTACAATTTCACTGCTATTATTAACACTTACAGGTTATGCTCAGGAGTCCTCATCCGCCGACAAGAGCCAAACTAAGGATGCCCCTTCTAAGATAGAGCGCAACTTCCACAAGGTGCCTGTTGGCAAAGACAAAAAGATTTTTCACGAAGCAGTAACAGGCCATATAGTCTACAACAAAGGAATTCAGGATTTTTATGCTGTTCCTGCAGTTGAAACACAGTGGTTGGATACAATTCTAAATTCAGAAATAAAGTGGCACGAGGAGTTGCAAAAATTGGAACAAGATTTCCGTAAAGCGTTTCAGCGGCGTGCCGACCTAAAGTCTGGACAAAACGATCGGGCTCTACGCATTGAAAACTACACACGAAATATCTCCAATCTTGAAAATAAAATTTCGGAAATACGAAGACAAATTGTACAGATCAATGTCGATCAACAAGTATTTATCAACAGTCTTCGACACACAGCCATCACAACTTTGGTTGCCATCAAAACACTTTATACAACAGATTTATTGAGCATCAAGGATAATCTTGATGTGCTGAACAGCTCCATTTTTAGAAGCATGGAGGAACCTGTACTCGGGCACATTACGGCAACTTACAGCAAAAGCATGAATGTCCCCTTCCAGTCAGGACACATTCGAGTTACCTACATGTATCCGGAAAATATCACTCACTTTGATTCCGAGGCAAACGAACGTGTTTACCTGTTTTTACGTGTGGAGGCTTATCCTTTTTCTACAGGAGTTTCTAACGAAGGAATAGTTGATTCTAGAGGTGTGTCTGTACAAATACTTTCAAACAATGATCAGATTCAATCTTACCTCAAAACAAATAATGTTGGAGATAAAC
>JAESQU010000223.1 GCA_016764995.1 SAR324 cluster bacterium
AATGAAATCAACTGATCAACCTTTCCGCTTTTTTGATAACCGCGAAAAGTATTTGCTTTTTGTCACAACTACAAGTGAAAAAGCGGTAACTGCCGAAAGAGTCGGCCGTGAATTTGATTGTATCAAGCCGAATCCTCCCTCCTTAAAAATATTTGATGCAGGGGTAGGGAATGGCACTGTGCTTAGCCGTATTCTGCGTGAAATGCATTGTCGTTTCCCAACCGTTCCTTTCATTGTTGTTGGTAAAGAAGTTAGCTTGGAAGACACACGCCTTTGTCTCGAAACATTGTCCGACCGCTTCAATGAACATCCTCAAATGGTGGTTATCCTTACCAACCTTTACTACTCAGAAGCCCCCTGGCTTGAACCAAAGCGAAAATCAGCCAGAGAAGAACAACTTTGGTGGGATATCCCTCTCGAAGGAAACACCGCGCACGATTTTAGTAAACAAATTTCTCAACTTGATTTGCAACTCCAACAGGGATGGCAGACGAAATCCAGTCCTAAGTCGGGCAATCCCATCTACGTCAAGCCCTCAGTCATGGTTCTCTACCGCCAAGACCAAGCTTTTGCACTCGAGAGCATCATTCCCCGCAAGGGACGTTATGAAGGCAACTATGATTTGGTGGTGGCAGCTCAACCATACCGAAGTCGAATGCCAGCCGATTTCAAGGTAAAAAAAGTACTTGCTCCACTTGCTAAAAGCCTTAAGGTCGGTGGTCGAATGGTTGTTGTGCAGTCAACAGGACACGATCCCGGAATGGAAATAATTCGAAAATTGTGGCCCGACGAAGAACCGTTTGTGACACCCCGTCATTTGCTCATCAAGGAACTAGAACACGAACTCAATCAAAACAATGAGGACTTTGCTTTTGATGACTTTAACGATGAGCGATCTCTGTTTACTTATCACCTTCACGCCCTGCCGGATGAAATAGGCAGTAATACCGGTACATCGACTTTGATGGCCGCGTGGAATGCGGCAGTGTATGTCGCCCAAATCGAAGATGAACGATTTAATGAAAAACTTCAATCAGGTGATTATTTGGAAGCGACCACCAACGTTCTCCAACGCCACGGTGGCCTCTGGTTTCAAGATGAATCTTTTGTGGTGGTGCGGACAAAAAGAGGATGATGAACAAAATTGAATTCAAAACACACTTGTCTAAAATTTCCACCTGCTACATCAACCTGATATTTTCCAGACGAAATAATTCCTAAATTACGGAATTGATGTTCAATGTTTACGTGTAATGGTGAAAGTAACTTGTCCGCAAGTTTTGCGTGCTTGATCGTGTTGTTGCATGAATGGTTCGAGTTTTCCATTTTGCTTCAAATCCGAAACTGTTTCGAGTACGTCTACCAGGGTTTTTTCTTCAACCAGACTCCAAATCGAATCACCACGTCGCCAGTCTGGATCAAGGATTCCGTCTGCGCGAAAATATGCTTCGTCCTGCAACATCAAATCAAGTGGCACCTCTTGTCTTGTCTCCGAAAAACCGATCTTTTGCAACTGATTTGCTAATGTGTCAAGGCTGATGGTCTTTTCCTTTATGGCCAGAATTGCATCCGGAATTAAATGGTAAAACCAGAAACCCTTTTCCAATTGTTCCGGACTGCAACTGTTGATGATAAGACAACCTCCGGGTTTCAGTACCCGAAAAAATTCACAGAAAACATTGGCGTGTGCAGGCCAACCGTCAGCGGCATTATCTGGTAGATGGTGCAGGACTTGATTCAACATGACGGCATCTACGCTTTCATCCGCCAGCGGTAATGAGTCAATTGCGGTTTCGTGAAAACGGATACGGCCACTCTGCTCTTCTGTTTGTAGTTTGGCTTGAGCAATTTTCAGCATACCAGCGTTAAGATCTGCGGCCTCAATACGGCGTACTTCGTTCACCAAAGCTGCTGAATACAAACCGGTACCGCAACCTGCGTCAAGCAGCACCTGTTCCTTCAACGGAAGGGCTCCTTCTTTCAATGCTTCGAGTATAATTTCAACCCCGCCGGCAGTACGGGTTTTGTCGTAAACTTGGCTGGTTTTATGATAATTTTCGTAGGTACTCATATTTCATTTTGATAAAATTAAATTCGCCTAACCGAACTCTTGTCAGTTTGAAAGCATTAGCTTTGGGAAAGTAACAGGATTGAACCTATTGCACAAGTTATGGCGCCTAGTTTCATCATGTTCATTTTCTCCATTTTCAAAGCGACTGAGAGCAACAAAGCAATCACGAAGCTCATGTTTGCAATTGGAATAACTGTACTTGCTTCACCATGTTCGATTGCGAGCATCAAAAAGTTGACTATGCCAACAATCAACACAGAAGAGATCAAAATAAAACGTGCTTTTTCCCATGTTATGCGGAATCGTTTTTCACGTAAAATCGCATAAATTGCACCGCCAACAACCCAACTCGCTGAAATAATGATGAGCATGGAATTGCGGTCCGCTCCATCAAGAAAACCTGCTTTAGAACTGATACCATAGGAGGCTCGTAACAAAGAAGCAACTCCTGCAACTCCCATGAAAAGGAGTAATTGTTTTTGATGAGTTTGATGGTTTTGACTTTTGTAGAGAAAGAACACTGCAATCAGGCCGAGAGAAATGCCAATTCCCTTGAGCCAGCCAAATGATTCGTGTAAGAGGAAATATGAAAGCAGAACCACACCGATTGTGTTCAAACGGTAAATGGTTGTGGCAAGACTGACTTCAATGCTTCCGAGACTCTCTAAAAGCATCAGATTAGAGAGTGTCAAAAACACACCGGCCATCAGTCCAAAACTGAGAGTCGCCTGATTAAATTCAAGTGGAGTCCCTTGAATTTGAGCAATGCCCAATTGAGACAAAGTCCAGATCAATCCAACTCCAAAAAGCAACATTCCGCGCGAACGTCCTCCAACAGAGTAGATTTTAAAAACAATATCATTCACACCGCTCAATATCAAACTGAGTAAGGCGAAGACTACAGCAAAACTCATCGTTTCATGACCAAGTCATCCGGTGGAATTCTATTTCCCTGCTTGTTTGTTGAAACCGAGTTTCATTCATGCCCTGTTTAAGGGCATTTTCACGTACAGAGAATCGTCAAGATAATCGTGAAAATGCACGGTGGTTTGAAGTGGCTCCAGGAAGATCACGCAGTAAGCAGGAGGTTCATGGCAGTACGGCAAATAATCCACGGCGTTTAGATCAAGTTGGACTTGGTGATTAGTGCCCCGCAGGGTGGTGAACGGAATTCCCTGCCAACTGCCGCTTACAGGTCGGTGAACGTGTCCGAAGAAAAGATGTTTGATGTTGGAAAAATCGTTCACGATTTGTTGAATACGCTGTGCGTCTTCCCTGAGACTTAAAAAATCAAGAGATGGAATTCCAATGTTAAATGGAGGATGATGCATAAAAAGATAAACAGCTTTGCTTCCGGCATCTTCAAGTTGTTTCCGGAGCCATGCACCTCGTTTTTCACAATATGAACCCCAATGTTTACCATGCTCAACGGTGTCCAGCAACAAAGAACAACCCTCCGGAGTTTCCAACATTTGTTGTACAAATCCGTTTTCGTCCAGTGGAACTTCCGGAAAGACTTCAGAAAAAATTTCACGGTGGTCATGGTTCCCGATCAGAGGATGATAAGGTATTCGGAGTTGCTGGAGTA
>JAESQU010000224.1 GCA_016764995.1 SAR324 cluster bacterium
TGGCTGTCCTACATATTCCACTACGTCTTCTGCCAAAAAGCGTTCATCCTGAATAACCGGTCCAAAAAGATTGTGACCCGGAATATCCGCATACGTAAAAACTCCCGCAATTCCATCCAGTTGAGCAAGTTCTTCGGAATTCAAACTTTTAATTTTTCCGTGCGCGACTGGACTTGCGATAAAATCGACGATCAATTCGTTTTTTGCGAACGGTAAATCATCTACAAACAAAGCCTCTCCAGTCACATGCCCAATCGCTGAATCATGCGGAACCTGTTTTCCAACTACTTTCATGCTGTCACTTTTATTGCCTGCAGGACTTTCAAAAAAATCAAGGTTCGGTTCATTATTTTCGGACGGAAAATCATCCACAGACAAATCTTCAACGCTTACACTGTCTCCCGCTGAATCATACGAAACCTGTTTACCATTCACTTTCATGCTGCCTCTTTATTGTCCTGGTTGTCACAACAATCATGAAAAAACTTCAGCATAATGTTCTCCGCCAATTGAAACCGATAATCCGCAGAAGAGCGAACATCTGAAATTGGGCTGATTTCCTCACGAGCCAATTTTCCCGCCTCCTGGAAAATTGCTGACACCAGCGGTTTACCCCGCAAAAATTCCTCTGTCTCAGGTAAACGCAGAACAACAGGGCCAACTCCGCCAAAAGCCAGACGCGCATTTTGGATTTTTCCTTTTTTCAACTTCAGCCAAATTCCGGCGGTAAAAGTCGAAATATCCAAGTCTTTACGTTTTGAAACTTTATAGAGTTTCAGCACATCATCCGTTTCCGGCAGATTCCAGCGAATTCTTGTGATTAATTCATCCGCTTTCATTTCAGTTTTTTTATAACCGTGATAAAACTGATTGATCCTGACCCAACGTTTTTCCAGTGTTCCATCCTGCAGCAATCGGCTTAATTCTATTTCGGCGTCAATTACATAAAGGAAAGGGAGGGAGTCCGCAATCGGCGACGCATTTGCAATATTACCTGCCAATGTTGCGGCGTTCTTGATTTGTCGTGAGGCAAAAATTGAAATTATTTCGGCAAGCTGAGGAAGGTGTTGTTGACAATATTCTCCGAGTTTTGTCCAAGTCACACCGGCCCCAACTATTACGGTTTTATTTTCAATCTCAAGAATTTCCAAGCCAGTCAAATGCGTCAGACTCATTATGCAATTTGGTTCAAGACGCTCCTTGTTCAGTTGTACCGAAATATCGGTTCCGCCTGCGACTATTGTTACATGCTGATTATTTTGTTTAAATTCAAGTGCTTCGTTCAAAGTAGTCGGAACATAAAACTGAATTATTTGTACGCTGCCGTTCCATTTTTCCTCAAACTCACATGAAACAGCTTGTGCAACATGTTCCGTAAAATCCGCCAGCATTGCTTCCTCCTCGAAACGCTTTGAAGGTTTCGGAATGCCTTTTTGATTCAGAGACAAGCCCGCATCGATAATTTGTTCGTAGCCTGTGCAGCGACACAAATTTCCGGTTAAGCCGTCCTGTAATGAATCCCGTGTCAGGTTTTCCTGTGTTTCAAGCATCGCGGCCAGCGCCATCACAAATCCCGGTGTACAATATCCGCATTGCGATCCGAAAGCATCAACCATCGCTTTTTGTACAGGATGTATTTTTTCTGCCCCGCCCTTCAAGCCTTCGACTGTGATGACATGAGCGCAATCCAGTTGATACAGATATTGAATACAGCTGTCAATTCCTTCGTAGCGTAACTCCGAGTTCCGGACACGTCCAATGAGCACGGTACAGGAACCGCAGTCGCCCTCCGCGCAAACTACTTTGGTGCCGACCAAACCCAAATCAAGACGTAAAAATTCCGAAAGTGCTTGAAAACCACGCTCCCCGGCAATTTGGTGGCGTACGCCATTTACATAAAATAAAAGGTAATTACGCATTTTCTTTTTTCCTTACCAAGTTTTCCGTTTCATTTTTTTTCATTCCCGTCATCATCTGTCCAATCAGACTAACCGAGGCTTCTTCTTTTGAAATTATGCCGACAATGCGTCCGTCAAAAATCACGGCAATCCGATCCGCAACTATCAGCAATTCGTCTAAATCTTCCGAAATCCAAAGCACCGCCAAGCCACAATCGCGTGCCTGACAAATTTGATCTCGGATGAAACTGGTTGCATGAATATCCAATCCACGAGTCGGCTGCGAAGCCAAAAGCAAACTCAGTGGACGCGAAATTTCGCGTGCAAGAATTACTTTCTGCATGTTTCCGCCGGAAAGCAGTCCAACCTGAGATTTTGCTGAAGGCGCACGGATATCAAACTCCTCCATTTTTTTTTGGCCGTAGTCGAAAATATTTGCCTGCTTTAGTAACTGACGGGAACAAAATTCTGCATTGCGAAAATCACGCAGCAGGAAATTATCTGCAATTGACATTCCGGAAGAAACTCCATACTTCTTGCGATCCTCCGGAATATAGCCGACTCCAAGTTCAATCATTTTGTTCACAGTAGGTTTTTCCAGCATCACATCATCAAACTGAAACGTGCCTTGAGTCGCAGGGCGTAAACCGCTCAAAACATCAGTCAATTCCGGTTGACCATTTCCGGAAACTCCGGCCATTCCTAAAATTTCTCCGTAGCGTATTTCCAGCGAAATTCCCTTTAAAGCCGGATGTCCCAAATCATTTGACGCATGAATTCCTTTTAGGGCAACTGTCAACTTTCCGGATTTTTGCTTCTTATTTTGCGAATCCGTACTGATTTCAACTTTTTCTACAATTACTGTTTTCCGCAGAAATTCTGCAACCTTTAATGAGTCCTTTGCTTTCAAATTTCCAATCATCAAATCTGCTAAGACTTGCGGATTTGTTTCATCTTTCATCAATGTTGCCATCACCTTTCCGCGACTCAAAACGGTAATTCGATGCGAGAGCGCCATCACTTCTTTCATTTTATGCGTGATAAAAATAATGGAATGTTTTTCATTCGTCATGCGCTGCATGATTTCATACAAGGCTTCCGATTCTTGCGGCGTCAAAACTGCGGTTGGTTCATCCAGAATCAAAATCCGCGCGCCTCTAAATAAAACCTTTACAATTTCAACACGTTGCTGCTCGCCTACTGAAAGTTGCTGAATTTTCTTTTCCGGATCAACAAACAAATCATAGCGCTCACTGATTTCGCGGATTTGCTGATGGACGTCTTTCAAATTAAGTCCCGCTATTCCTGGTTGACCGAGGATGATATTTTCTGCAACAGTATGGTTCTTTACCAGCATAAAGTGCTGAAAAACCATACCGATACTTTTCTCAATCGCCTGCCGAGGATTTGTGAAATTAACCCGCTCGCCGAAGACTCGCATCTCACCGGAATCAGCGGGAAAGAGACCGGCAATCATGTTCATCAAAGTCGATTTCCCAGCACCATTTTCGCCCAGAATTGTGTGAATCTCTCCCTCACGCAAATTAAAATCAACAGAATCATTTGCGACAATGCCAGGAAATACTTTAGTAATTCCTCTCAATTCCAAAGACAATTGCGGATGGTTTTGCGGATTTTCCATTTCAGTTGAGTTCATTATGTGCGTTCAAAGGGGCGGTAATACCCGTACTTTTTTGGATTCCGAGATGCGAATAAGTTTTCTGTATATGCGTAATCCTAGCCTTTTACTTGAGTAAACGGCAAGTTTTTTTGAGATTAAAGATTGAAATTTAGGAAGGGTTTGATAGAGGTGCGTAATTAAATTCGTCCGCAGCATTTGAGCAGAATAATACTTTCCGCCTATCCGCCGTTTTGGATTAAACCCAGCACCGTTCTTGGAACTTGATTAGCCTGGGCGATCATTGCAGTGCTTGCCTCCAGCATGATTTGATCTTTGGTGAGATTCGACATTTCTGCCGCCATATCAGAATCCCGAAGAGTCGATTCCGCCTGGGTGATATTTTCTTCAGCGATTTTCAAGCTGATGAGGTTGCTCTCGAGCGTATTTTTTTGGAATGACCCCAATTCGCCGCGGTAGACAGAGATTTGATCAATTACCTGTCCAACAATTGTTGCCGCATCTTTTGCGCCTTGTGACGTTTTTACATCAATATCGGCAAGACTTTGGAATCCGCTTTTGTTTTTAATTCCGTTACCCATGAGACTGGTACGGACATTTGCAAATGAGAATGCAGTGTTTGATTGTTTATCAACTCCTACCTGAAATTCTTTTGAGAGTTGAGAAACATGAACATAACCTTCAATTTTTGGATTATTTGGTCCACCGACAATGTCTTCGTTTTTTTGTGCAACCAACTTGGTACCGATCTTCACACCTGCTTCATCTAAAACAGGTACTTCGTTGAAACCTAATTCTTTATCATATTTGATTGTAATTCCCGCGGCTTCCATGCCATTCAATGTTGTCAACAACTGTCCCTCGCCCAAAGCTATTTCGCCGTTGATTGTACCTTCTACATTTTTTCCACGTTCCGCCGTTTGTGCAATATTCGCTTCTGCGGAAAGTATTCCCGCAACCGAACTTGTCACAGAAAACGAACTTGAGTCTCCAAAATCAGTATGCTGGACATACAATTTATTGTCCGGAGTCTCCATGACCTGAAGATTTAAACCGTTTTCCGTAATTTCCTGATTTAAAGAATAAACGACTAATCCGCGAATTTCCGTGGACATTTCTGCTGCGGGAAATCGTACTGGATCCTGATCAACATTCTGAAGAATTTGTTCAATGTCACGTCCCAACTGACCATCGCCGGTATTCACAGAAATGCTTCTTCCACCTTCATTCAGCAAAATTTGCAGGCCGTTCCGGATGTTCTTGACATCAATTGCGACTGTCCCACTTTTCCGGGCCCGTGTTGCAATTTGCTGAATATCAATTTTCCAGCCTTGTTCAGGAGTTGCCGATGTCGTTGCTTCCGCAGAGACAAAGCGTAGGAAATCGCCCACAGTCGTACCATTTGCACCCATGCTGCCGTCAAGCAATCTCTTTCCGCCAAATTCAGTATTTTGCGAAATGCGATCAATTGTACTCAACAGATTCTCGATTTCTGTTTGATCGGCAGTTAACATAGCTGAACTGTTAGTTGCTTCGTTCAATGCATGTATGGTCAATTGTTTGATTTTAATCAGCAGGTCGCTGACTTCATTTAAGGCACCCTCCGCAGTTTGCAACAATGAAACAGAAGATGAAACATTGTTGTAAACCTGCTTGAGACCCGCAATATTACCGCGCAATCTTTCTGAGGCAATCAGTGAGGCAGGACCATCGGCACCTGTATTTATCTTGACGCCGGAACTAAGACGCGCAATTCCGCCTTTCACCTTGTTGAAGTGATTGGAGGCTTGTCTCAATGTATTTAAGGCTGCTGTGTTTTGTCTTATTTTCATTGCCGTCTAAAAAACCTGGTTTATTCAAAGCACA
>JAESQU010000017.1 GCA_016764995.1 SAR324 cluster bacterium
TGGTTCCAAGGCAGGGATTGAATGGCATCAGGAACGTCCGAATCAACTGCTGTATTCCCCGTTGGGAGAGACTCCGCTAGTTCTGGAACTGGATTCTCCGGAACTTCATCCTGCTGCCAAACGTTTGCTGAGGGTGGGAGCGGGACATCCTGAAGGTTACTTTGAAGCGTTCAGTAATATCTATTCAGATTTTGCGGAAGTACTCCTAGCCAAGTTTTCAGGGAATATTCCGGACCCGGCGAGTATGGATTTTCCCACACTGGAAGATGGAGCTCATGGAGTCAGGTTTCTTGAAGCCTGTGTAGAATCCGCGGAGAACAAAGGATGCTGGGTTAACTCCAAACTATCTGATTCAGAATAATCTTTATTAACTAAATATCTCCATGTCATCCTCACGAAAAAATCCGGAATCTCTTCGCAGTCAACGCTGGTATGGTTCGGACGATTTGCGTTCATTTGGTCACCGCTCCCGCACAAAACAGATGGGACTGCACAGTGACGAATTTGTGGGCAAGCCAGTGATCGGTATTATCAACACATGGAACGAAATGAACACCTGTCACACACACTTTCCCCAGCGTGTTCAGGACGTGAAGCGAGGCGTTTTGTCTGCAGGCGGCTTTCCGGTGGAACTGCCCGCAATGTCTCTCGGTGAACAGCTGATGAAACCTACAGCGATGATGTACCGTAATTTTCTGGCAATGGAGGTGGAAGAACTTTTGCGCAGCTACCCGATTGACGGGGCGGTGCTGATGGGCGGCTGTGATAAAACCACTCCGGGAGTTTTGCTGGGCGCAATCAGCATGAATTTGCCCTGCATCTATGTCCCCGGAGGTGCCATGCTTCGAGGACATTGGCGCGGTGAAACACTGGGCAGCGGCACAGATGTATGGAAATATTGGGATGAACGGCGTTCCGGAAAAATAGACGATAAGAGCTGGTTCGAGATTGAAGACGGCATCGCCCGTTCTGCGGGAACATGTATGACTATGGGTACCGCCGCTACCATGATGTCGATGGCTGATTCTCTGGGGATGTCACTTCCTGGAGCTTCGTCTATTCCAGCTGTGGACTCTAATCACAACCGGATGGCATCACTGAGCGGACGGCGTGCGGTCGACCTGGTTTGGGAAGACATAAAACCCACTGACATACTTACAGAAGATGCTTTTGAAAACGCGATCATAGTACAAATGGCCATTGGAGGTTCAACCAATGGCATCATTCATCTTACGGCTCTGGCGCGACGTGCTGGAATACCAATGGATTTGGAAATATTCGACAAGGTTTCGCAGTCAATCCCACTGCTGGCCAATATTAAGCCCTCTGGAAAATACGTTATGGAGGATTTCTATTATGCCGGAGGATTACGTGCCTTGATGAAGATGCTGGAATTTCGTTTACATTTGGGAACCCAAACTATCAATGGAAAAACTGTTCAGGATAATTTGGAAGGTGCTGAAGTGTACAATAAAGATGTGATTCGATCTATAAAAAACCCCGTCAGTCCCGCTGGTGGTACCGCTATTTTGCGAGGGAGTCTCGCTCCTAACGGAGCTGTAATAAAGCCGACTGCAGCTGAGAAACGCCTATGGAAGCACAAGGGGTTGGCCGTCGTGTTCAAAGACATTCGTGATCTTAAAGCCCGTGTGGATTCCAAGGACTTAGAAGTTACTCCGGATTCAATTCTGGTGCTTCAAAACGCTGGGCCTGTCGGTGGTCCGGGAATGCCGGAATGGGGACAGTTACCTGTTCCGAAAAAATTGCTCGATCAGGGAGTAAGGGATATCGTTCGTATTTCTGATGCCCGTATGAGCGGGACCAGCTATGGTGCATGCGTGCTTCACGTCTCTCCGGAAGCTGCTTTGGGCGGACCATTGGCTCTGGTGCAAGATGGAGATTTAATTGAACTGGATGTGGAAAGCCGGAGACTGGATTTGTTGGTACCGGAATCCGAATTAGATGTTCGACGTAAAAAGTGGGAACCTCCAGAGGCTAAAGCCAGACGGGGTTATGCGAAGCTCTTTACACAACACGTGACACAAGCGCACGAAGGTTGTGATTTTGATTTTTTACAAGGGACTCCAGGTGAAACACCGGAGCCTGATATTTTTTAAGAGACTGTGATGGAAAAAGTTCGTGTTGGAATCGTTGGAACAAGTTGGTGGGCCGATACAATGTATTTACCTTCTTTGGCTGGTACGAGAAAGGCAATTATAACCGCCTGTTGCGGACGTAACAGGGAACGTGCCCGGAAGTTGGCGAAACTCTGGAATATTCCGAAAGTGTTTACCGATTGGAAGACTATGCTGGATGAAGAACCTCTGGATGCTCTGATCGTTACCACACCTAATGACACTCACTACCCCATTACACTGGCAGCACTGGAAAAAGGACTGCATGTGCTCTGTGAAAAACCTCTCGCTCTGGATTATACCGAGGCACGGTGCATGGTGGAAGCTGCAAAGGAGCACAAGGCTATAACAATGGTTCCGTTCACGTACTCTTTTCTACCCATGACCCAGACGATCAAACGCTTACTGAACGAAGGATACTTAGGGAATCCTTATCATTTAAATTTCCGTTATAACGCTAATTATGGTCGGTCTCCGGAATACAGTTGGAGGTTCGATCAAAAACATGCTGGCTCAGGTTCATTAGGAGATCTTGGTTCCCATTTTATTTATTTGTCAGTTTGGTTTTTTGGAGAGGTAACACATGTTTCAGCCGAGTTGTGTAATTTTATAGAGCGCCCAGACCTTGACCCCTCAGGTCAGCCATATGTAAGGACAGACGATTTTAGTATAATAGTGCTAACATTCTCAAATGGTGCAAAGGGGGTAGTGCAAGCCACCACCGTTGCCCATGAACCAACTCCTTGGGGACAAACACACTACTTAGACCTGCACGGTTCCAAAGGGACTTTACGTGGCTGGACCGATTGGGAAAAGACTTATAAACTTCTTGGAGCCAAAGCAGAAGAGAAGCAGTTCCAAGAAATTGAGATTCCTGAATTGATACAGGATGGTCAGCAACTGGGAGATATTCAGAAAATGTACAAGGAAACCTTCCGCAAACGAGGCCAAATGACTGGTGAATTCATCGAGGCAGTGGCTTCAGGTAAAACCTGCAGTCCTAATTTTGCGGATGGAGCTGAAACTCAAAGGATTCTGGACGCTGCTTTTCTCAGTTCCCAAGAAGGCCGTAAAGTAGACATTAAGGAAATTTACTGACTACTTTTTTCAAATCGATTTTTATGTACAATGACTTTGGACTATCTTTGAATGGCACTTGGCATAAATCTTCTTCTGGGAAAAAACATTCCAGTGATCAGTCCGGGCCATGGGAGCCGAGGCCGAATCCTTCGCCAATCCGACCGATTTAACCGAAGCTTTCAAACGTTCGAAATCAGCCAACAAAACCTATTTAATCTGTATGCAGGTTGACTCTTTTGAGGGCTGGACTCAGAAGGGACACTCCTGGTGGAAATGAGGTACACCTGAGATTTCTTAAAACGAAGATGTTTGCGTCGACAACGTTAACTGGGAAGCAAGCGGAGAAAAACAGTGCAAGGGAGTGTAATGAGTAAAAGCAAACTTATCGAACAACTGAAGCGCAAACGCTTTCTCTCAATTGGTCGTGCAGGAATGGATTTATATGCCGAACCGCCGGGAACTGAATTTGAACAAGCCAACAATTTTTCGGCACATGTCGGTGGATCGGCGGCCAATATTGCCGTCGCCTTAGCAAAATTAGGAAGCGAGGTGGAACTCGTCACTTGTTTTTCTGACGATGCTGTCGGTCGCTTTACGGCGAAAAAGCTACAAGAATTTGGCGTCGGCACATCCCATTGTAGGATCGTTGGCGGCGAAGCCCGTAACACGCTTGCCGTCATTGAAACTCGTTTAAAGGATTGCCAGTCCGTAATTTATCGGAACGGGGCTGCCGATTTTGAAATGAATTCAAACGATGTTAAAATAATTGATTACGAAGGGTTTGGTGGTGTGATCATATCCGGCACAGCCCTCGCTGATGAGCCATCACGTTCAGCCATTTTTGACACTATTGAATTTGCTCGTGCCGCTAATGCGACCATCATTATTGACATGGATTACCGACCCTATTCATGGACATCTTCTGAAGAAGCAAAAGTAGTTTATTCTTCGGCAATTTCTCTGTGCGATATTGTCATTGGTAACGATGTGGAATTTGGTGTCGCAGCAGGAAATCAAGTGGAGGGTTTAAATTATGCGACTCAACTCGTCACCAAAACTCCTGAGATAGTAATATACAAAAAGGGCGAGTTTGGGTCTACGACGCTAACCAAAGACCAATCGTTTGATAAGGGCGTATTTCCGGTGCAAGCAATCAAGCCAACAGGGGCTGGTGATTCTTTTATGGGTGGTCTCATTGCTGGGCTTGCAAACTGTATGACCTTGGAAGACTCGGTCGTTCAAGGATCTGCTTGTGCGGCGTTAGTGGTTAGTCGTGTAGCCTGCTCGACAGCAATGCCCTTTCAGGCCGAGCTATCAGAATTTATGAAAATAAACACTCTTTCTCAAATTTGATCTGGAGATTTCCATGCATATCCCACCTTTTGAAAATACAAACAAACCGCTTGTAGATGTAGATGATTCAATCGTCCCGTTGACCTATTTCAACATTGTTAAGCTCGAAAGAGGGCAAGCATTTTCCTATCAAACGCCTGGATATGAAACCTGCGTTGCCCCGGCTACGGGTACTGTTGATGTCAGTGTAGAA
>JAESQU010000018.1 GCA_016764995.1 SAR324 cluster bacterium
ATTCCTATGCACAGAAGATTAAGCAATATCCCTGTAATAATTATTGGAACTGCCCCAAATCGATGGATGAGTGAACCTGTAAAAAAAGATGGCGCAAACATTCCCACTACATGCCACTGTATAACAAACGCCGCATCGCTGAACTGATGACCGCTGCCTTCAGTCATGGCCAGTGGAGTCGCGGTCATAATCATTGCCATTACGCCGTAGCCTATCATTGAAGTCAGCACAGCTACAATAAATTTTGGCTGACTGAAAATAACTTTTAAGGGACGGGTTTCACCTGTTTGTTCTTCAACACTTGGCTGAGGAAGTCGGATCATGAACAGAATCGCCACAATCAAAACATGAAACAAAATGACAAACAGATAGCTTCCGGCAAAAGGAGCATCCGCAATTAAATCTTTTGCCTTTGAGGCAACAGACGGTCCGATAAAGCCGGCAAGTATTCCACCAACCATGACTAAAGAAACAGCTTTTGTACGAAACTCCTTAGTGACCACATCAGCCGCGGTAAAGCGATAAAGCTGTGTGAAACCGCTCAAAATTCCCAGGCAGAATATGCTGAGACAAAATAATGCGAAATTGCTGTAAATAATTGAAACCGCGGCGGCGGCGGCACCACTTGCGCCAATTCCTGTGCCAATCATGAAACCGTACTTTCTGCCAACACGTTTCATTAAGAGTGACGCTGGAATACCTGCCAGCATTGTTCCTATCAAATGAAATGCTAGCGGTAATGTCGCAAATGCTTTATTGCTCGCAATTTCAAAACCAACTAGCGACGAGGCTGAAACCGTTAGACTGCTCGTTGTTCCTGAAAACGCGAAACAAATACTCAATAGCAAAATGGTTCTTAAAAAGTTTGATTCTGAATTTGGCATGCTTAAATTATCTAAAATATGTTACAATTAACGGACTATAATTCTAACATAATTCCTGCATTCATCCAAGCTGGGGACGTCTAACATTTCAAATAAAAAACTACATGAACGAATTTATGCAACAATACTGGACATTTTACAGTGCGGGTGTGACAATCTTCCTCTTTGCGGGAATAGCTCTTGTAATCAGACTAATTTTTTTTAAACGTAAACGCCGTAAAAAGGAACCGCATCTCACCTTTAAACATTGGAATTATCGCTTTGAAAATGATTTTGAGCACCTCGAAAAAGAAATGCATGCAGCCAGCTTTTTACCGAAAGAAGCAACTAAGTTATTGAAAAAAGCAAGAAAAAAAGAAGAAAAAGATGAAAAGCAAAAACTAAAAGCAAAGGATTTAAAAACAGTTACAACAATCCGGGACAAACTACATCGCGGAATAAACACAGAGGAAGTTCTTAAACAGCATTCTAACTGTGTTTATGTTCTCACATTTATCGGCAGCGTAATGGCCGCTGAAGTGGAACAACTACGTGATCAAATTTCATTTCTCCTGCAAATTGCTCAACCTGCAGACGAAATAGTGGTACGACTGACCAGTCCAGGAGGAGCCGTTCCTCACTATGGATTAGCGAGTTCACAAATTGAGCGTCTGAAACGTGCGGGGTTACGCTGTGTAGTCTGCGTGGATACGGTAGCTGCCAGCGGTGGATATATGATGGCTGCTGTTGCGGATAAAATAATTGCCGCTCCATTTGCAATTATCGGATCAATTGGTGTGGTCGCGGGTATTCCAAATTTTCACCGGATTTTGAAAAAAAATGAGGTGGACTATCACCTTTTTACCGCAGGAAAATACAAACGTACTGTCACTCCTTTTACGGAAGTTACTGAAGAAGGAAAACAAAAACTGCAGGATGACTTAACAGCCATTCATGAAGCATTTAAAAAACTGATTAAAGATGGGCGTCCTGATGTTGACATCGAGGCAATTGCGACTGGTGAATATTGGTTAGCTTCAGATGCAAAAGAGAAGGGGCTTGTTGACGAAATTATGACCAGTGACGACTATTTATGCAGCAAACTTGATGAGTGTGAAATAATAGAAATAAAAACTGAAACAGAACAAAATCGTCTGGAAAAACTTATTGAAGGAGGAAGTACCTTGTTTAAGCAATGGACCGGTTCACGGATTCCCGGAATAGGAGAAGAAATGGAAGATGTTCACCAACGCTTCCGCTAAAACATATTTTTCATGTTTATAAATCTTGGTAATTTTCCGCAGGCCCTGCTAAACGTAATAGAAGCTAAGCAGGAATTATCTGTGAGTTCAGCAAGATTATGTTGGTGAAGAATTGATTTGGTCGTGTGCGGCATCAAGCTCGGTGTCATATTCACGCAACTTCCCTTCCGTACGTTTGGAAAAATATTCCGTACTTTTCCGGAACAGCGCAACTTCCTGTTCAATGTCTCGGTGGTGTTTCATTTGCGGTGCGTTTTGCAATTCTTCTACAATTTCGGCAAATGGATTTGTTTTGAGCCAGTCGTCAAGCGACCGGATTTGCCTGACATGCACTCCTGGGTCAGGACGAGCGAGTTGAATTTCGGTTGGGTGCCCCAGCAATTCTTCGGAAAGATAACTCGATCGCCACAAATAACTGGTGACAACACCAAGTTGAATGTAATCCTGTAAACGTTTGATTTCTGCCACATTCATTTTTTCAGGAAGACGTTCCAAATAGCCTTTAATCGTTGCTTTGGCATTATCGGGATAAAATTCTCCTGAAACCGGATCAAACGCGAAAAAAGACAAGGTGCGTCCCAAATCTTTTTCGAGTGGAGTTTGATCTCCATTTTCAGGTGTTCCAAATCCCATGTTGTCAAAATCAAAACTTTGGGTTATTTTCCAGCGATTTTCCGCAACACCGTAAACCGCGCCGACATTAGCCGGTTTAACTTCATTATGAATCGGCACATTGGGTGCGGGATCGCTGACCAAACTTGCCTGTATGTTTTTTTCCAACAGATTAAAACAATCCAGAATTACTTCTAAATCACCGCGCTGCAAGCCTTCCCGAAATGAGTTGGCTTCCGGAGAACTTCCTAAATTCGGCAGCAGACTTTTAATTTGATCTCGTATTTTCTGCCGATCTTCCGGATTGCGCAAATGTGTCAATTCCTCACTGATACCAAAATCGTCTCTGGCAATTTTACGCCCTGAGAAAAATCCGGTAGGATCAGTCGTGTCTATTTCCTTTGGCAAATTTTCAGTGACAACGCTGGAAATGCGGCTGACTTTTACGATGTAACCGCCAAGCTTTTCCATCAAGGCGAGTTGTCCTTCGCGACCTCCCGGAATCTCATTCAAGGCTTCCGGAATTTCGTCAATCCCGTCGGATGCCGCTTCAGTCAAGGTCATTGTTTGTCCTGAAAACAAACTCAAGTCTCCGGATTCTCCTTCCAGATTTTCCGGTACAGTCTGGTGTAATTGCCCATTTGCGCCGCGATATGTTTGAAAGGTGGGGATGGAACTGTGCAGACGGCACTCCTCCGTACAAAGCACCGAAAATGCGATGTTGTCACGGACAAATCCGGGTTTTACTATTTTGAGAAAAACCTGGTTTCCATTTTGTTTTGCAAGAAAAACAAAACTTAAACGGCCGGAATTGAGGGCATGGAAGTGAGTATTATTTGACGAAAAATCGACGACTGTTCCGGAATTTCCGTACGGATACGCTGCGGCAAAAATCTGCCGCAAAAGCGCAAATTGACTTTCTTCAAGTTGAGGATGGCGTGCGATGTTAATCTCCTTAGTTTATTCCGCGTATGGTCCTTTTAAACCGGCTCCTTCGATCAAAGAGGCATAGGTATTAGAGGCCAAAATCAACTTTGAACCGTAACGCTCAATCAGTTCCGCACGTCTTTCCGGATTCGGAGTTGATGCCAACGCGCCCCAAATTGCGGTAACCTCTTCCGCAGTCTGTCGCATTTTCGCCAAGAATTCATCATCGTCTATAGACTCACTCAAACGTTTCTGGGTGACTTTTCCCACTCCGGAAACCGTGGTCGCTCCGCCGTCGGTGTAGCCCTCCGGCAAATCTCCTTTGAGGTTGATCGTAGTTTTGAACTGAATTGCAGAGAAAATTTGATCAACTGCTTGTTTGGCACCTTCAACACGGGAAACATGTTCAGTGTCTGCAGCAGCATGTGGTAAGAGTTCCATTTTCCCTGAATGTTTTTTCTCTAAATCAAGGTAAGGTGCCATTGGTCCGGTGATTTCTCCGGTGGACGGGTTTTTAAAAATATCCGCGTCAATCGCGGCATAACGAATTTTTCCGCTGGCCAACGCCTTATCCAACGCCAGGACATCCACAACTTCGCCCCGATCATAATTTATGAGTACGGCGCCATCGTTCAAACCATTCAGCACACTTTCGCCGATCAACCCTTCGTTGGCAAATTTTCCTGTATCCGGATTTGGGGCGCCTAATCCGATGTGAAAGCTGATGAAATCCGCACCTTTGGCCGCGTCTTCAATGGTAGGAGCATAAATAAAACCTTCAGACTCGATCCATTTTTGATGCCGCGGACGTGCGTGAACGACTACTTCCATTCTGAAGGCTTGGGCGATTTTTGCGACTTCGCGGCCAATGTTGCCTATGCCGACAATGCCGATGCGTTTTCCTTCAATTTTTTCTGTAGGAAAGTCTTTAAGTTGCTTGCCGGTATCAAAATTTTTATCAATTACACGTTGATGCAAAGTTGCCACATCCAAATCAGGAGAAGTTTTCAGCAAGGCTTTAAAAGTCATGTGCGCGGTGGCTCGGCTGTTGAAGCTCGGTGTGTTCATCAAAGGCGCGATTCCACCGGCTCCGTTTCCGCCGCCCCAGGAGGCGCTGCCCATGTTTCCAGTTCCGGCTCCAATACGGACTCCGCCTGAATTAAAGACGGATTCTTTTGGAAAAAACGTCGCTGCGGCAATCAGTGCGTCATATTGCCCCTGATCGGTTTGGGGCAGGATTTCCTCAGCACGACTTAAATTCGGTTGATAGAAAAAATGGATTTTTCCTTTTTCCAAATTGCTTTCAGCTGAACTTGGACCTTCATGGAAAACTCCGCCTTTTTCTTCAATGTATGCCTGAACTTCACTGAAATCCGGATTTCCGTTTGAGTCAAATTTCAATCCAACCAAATCCGCAATTAGAACTTTGTAGGTTCGATTCGTATCTTCTTTTCCAACACTGGAATCCGCTGCGGCAGAAGCCCCAAACGTCACCCCTGTTTTAGCAAGTTCTTCTTCTAGCACCACAATTTTTGCACGGTGGTAAGCATATTCCAAATTGTCTAAAACCGCCGTGATGTCCGAAACAGGACGTGATCCACCAATCCACAAACGGAAATCTCCGGCAGTTCCCGGAAAAGTATTGACGTAGCGTGCCACATCCAATCCGCGTTCGTAGTCGCCATTCGGATGCGTCAAGCCTTCAAATCCCAAAAGCTGTTTGGTTTTGGCAATGAGCTGTGCCTGTTGATTGGCTTCCGTAGTGTCGGAATCATTTACCTTCAGCAGTGTCACCGCTGCTCCACGACGTGACGCGTCCTGAACTCCCATTTCAAATAAAGGATGTGCTGAGACCCAATTATCTACCTCGGCACGATTCGAAACCGAACGCTTGTTGAGTTCACTAACCGATCCGATCTGTTTTTCTGAGCGCAGCAAACCAAACGTAGTTTCCGCGAAGGCGATGGTACTGAACGTGTTGATAATTCCTCCGATCATTTTATCTTGCTCAGGATCATAAAATGGTCCGGCTGCTAAACTCTTTTTACCTGAAACCGGTAGTTTTCCATCTTCAGACAGTGTGAGTTTGAGTTGACGAGGAATAGCCCACGCTGGATTGTTAACGTTTGTTTCGACCAATGCCAGGGCTTGCGGAGTAAATGACACAATAAAATATCCCGCAGTTCCGCCGATTGCTTTTTGGAAAGGCATGAAAAGACAGCATTTGCTGACCACTTGCCGAACCAAATCCTCCGGCCAGGGCATGGCGCCCAATGTGGAGGTCGCGTCAATCACCGCATGATGGTTTTCTGGATCACTGTCGATCCATTCCAAAAGATTCCGGACATCCTGTTCAGCATAGGTAGTAGCTCCGGTGGTTTCGTGTCCCACTCCAACAAAGAGTTTAATTCCAAGATTTTTCAGTTCATCCGCAGACGGGATGTTTCCTTCTACACTACTGAAATGAATACGGCTTTCGTCACCGTTTTGCGAATATTTCTGCAGCTCGATCAACTGAACACCCCAGGATTGACGGAACGCACCGCCTTGTTTTGCTGCCTCAGTTTCTGGCTTGGGTGTATCAACAAACACATGAAAGTCACTGCCGGTGTTCATCAAATGCAATACCGCGACAGTAAATCCACTGTGACCACCTCCCAGACCAACTGCCATTTTATTTTGTTTTGGGAACTCAAAATAGCGATGAATTTCCCGCATCATATCCAACACAACTTTGTCTGCCGGATATCCCCTGTGCACGCATCTGTCAAGTTCCCCAGTAGTAACTGGGCCGATTTTTTGACCTCTGTCATCAAGTTTTTGATAATTGTTTTCCAGCCACGTTTCAAACTCAAAGCGAGTCAAACGACGGTCCACCTCATCGGCGGTCATGTTTGTAATCGGGCCAACCCCAAAAAACGGATTGACGGTTCGTCCAGGAGGTCCACCCGCAGTGACTTTTAAGGATGCTTCTCTTTGTTTTTGCATTTCATCCGTGGTTGCCATCTTCTTTTTCCTTTTATGAATTAGAGGTTAATTTTTATTGTTATGTATTTATTCCATTCAGTTAGCAGAATAATACTCGGCCAGGCCCTGCATTACTTTTTCCTTGTTGAAACCTGCACCCATCTTCAACATAGCGTCTGCAAAACGACCTACAATATCCGTGATAGCATCCTGATTCAGTTGATTGAGAATGCCGATTCGAACTTGTACGGGCGAGGACAGCGTGGGCCATATACCAAAATTTTGTTCTCGGCATGCTGCTACTAAATCTTTCTCTGAACCCGCCAGTTTTCCCGGAAGATTCAGCACCACCAGACTGGTCATGTTTGAAGTCACTTCGCAACCCATCGCCTCAACCGCTTGTCGCAAGGCTTTTTCATGGTAAGCATAATCGACGGCTTTCTGTGCACGGCCATAACCCAATAAAATACGCAACGCTTCATGAAACGCCGCAACTGAGTAGCAGGAGTGGGTGCGGTGGTACGTTGGCGCACCATCCTCACCGTTTATGATGCCCCAGTGTCGAGCCTCCAGAATTGGGTGGTGCCCATAAGTGCGGCACCCGCGCTGTTTCAGCAATTCGATCGCCTCATCCCGGAAGCTCACCGGCGCATAAGTTAGCGGCAGACAGAGGATACCCTTCTGTGGGCACGAGGCCCAGGCCACCACCGCCGGATATTCGTCAATGTCAAAATCCTCAATCCCAAGGCTGGAAACGGCATCCACCAGTCCCAGCGCTCCATGCTTAGCACAAGCGTTGTTGAAGCCCTGAACGTCGTTGACACGGCCGCTGCCGGTTTCCCAATGTGCCATAAAAGCCCACATCGGTTTGTGTTCCGCTAGTGCCTCATCCACAATGTTACCTGTAACGGACTGTCCATGTGGTATATCAACGATGATAACATTCGCTGTTTGCGGATTAAGGGAATCGGCAGCAAGTTCTTCCTGAGTTGCGGCTTTCATGCGGATGGTCAGTCCATCAATCCCACTGAAGGTACCGTTCACGAAGACGACCACCCTGTCTCCAGGGAGTATCATGCTGAGCATGCAGTCCAGTCCGCTGAAACCCGTACCCGCAACCCCGAAGGTGTGGGCGTTCTTCGTACCAAACACTTCACGAAGCATTATCTTAGCTTCAATCATACCGCGCACCACATCCTTTTGCATGTGGTCGGCGACTCCGGTTTGATATAAACGTTCAAGGACACGGGGGTCTGTATTACCTGGACCCGGACCTGCAGCAAGGGTTTGAGGAATTACAAGAGGCGGATATTCCATTGGGTTTTCTAAAGTTTCGGGTGATCAATTCATGAAAAATCGTTCATATTTAGAGATATTTCTCTTTTCCTGCATTATTGCAGCTGAAAATAAGTACCAAAAA
>JAESQU010000019.1 GCA_016764995.1 SAR324 cluster bacterium
CGGATCAACCTGAGATTGTGGAGGAGGATGAAACCTTGGTTAAAGGAGAAGGTGATTCCAGGGAGGTTGCAACTATTTCAAAAGAGTTGTCAGAGTTAAAAAAACTTTCCTTGGAAGATTTGAAGGCTTTAGAGCAAACAATTCCTGAATCTGCTAAAAATAAAACAATTTCACTTGGAAAAGTATTAAAGGGATTTAAATTAGATACGAAAAATTTAAACCTCAAAAATTTACGAAAACAGGGTGAAATTTCTAAAACAGGCAAAGTTCAGGTAGGGGAAGTAATTACAAAAAACTCAGCCCTTTTTGCTAAGGGAAAATCAAAAATTGCGAGGAAGATTAAAAAATTAGGAGTGTTGCAGCGTGGTACTTACCTGCAGATAGTGAACAATTACATTCAAGAACAATGGAAATTACCGGCTGAATTAAGTGACCATCTGGAAATGAAGGTTAGGCTCATTATCGCGAAAGATGGCACACTGCTTCAATATTCATTTGTTAAAGTTTCAGGTAACAGGATTTTTGATCAGTCAGTGAAATCCTTGTTTGCTAAATTAGAGGCTTTACCACCTTTGCCTGACAATTTTGAAGGCAAACTGACTGAGATCGGGCTGAAATTTACGCCCCTTTAGGAATACACTTTTTTGGTGTATTAACATTTAAACCATAGTCATTGGAGAATGTATGAAAATTTTATTTAAGCTGATCCTAATTATTGGAGTTTCGCTCTACCTTGTTTCGCCAGCTTTGGCTATTGAGTATTTTGATATTAACAAACCTGGTATAGAAAAACTCAACCTATCCATTAAAGCTAAAAGCAGTTCAGACTTAGTTGATCTGCTTGTTGAACAGTTGCGTAGTCAAATGCAGAAAACTCTGCTGTTCAATATTTTAGACGATACAGAGGAGTCCACATTTAGTCTTGAAATAAGTTCCACTACTGATCCAAAAATCGTTTCAGCAACACTGGCTGGTGCACAAGGTACAAGTTTTGAGGCAATTACAACAGGGATGAGATTCCGCAATCAAGATGAGGAATATGTTAATTTAAAATCCGCTCAACTGGGTAATTTTCTCATCGATAAATTGATGGGAATCAAGGGGTCTTTGGGAAGTATCGTTATCTGGTCAGAGTCTAAAAAAGGAGAAAGTCGAAATTCTCTCGTAATGAAACGATTTGGCTCAGAAGTACAACAAATTGTTACCTATAATTTATTTAATAACACTGGTGTAAGCTGGAATCCAAAAGGCGACACCATTATCTATTCAGCTCAAACTGGTCGTGGATCAGAAATATTCTGGCAAGGCTTCCTTCCTTTAAGATTAAGGGGCATGAGTATTTATTTCGATGAAGGTAAAGGCAGCAGTGCCTCATGGGGAAGCAACGGGAAAGTTTATCTTGCTAAATTTGCTGGCGGCAGAAATACAGATATATACGAATACATGGTTGTTTATGCGGGTACCGGGCCTTCGTTGGAAATGTCACGCAAGTTAACTAAACATTCATCCATTGAAACTGAACCTGTCCTTTCACCTGATGGAAACAAGCTCGCGTACATATCCGACCGAACCGGCAGCCCTCAGATTTACCTGATGGATTTGAGTACAAAAAAATCTACGCGCCTCACAAACAAAGGAAACTATAATACTTCTCCCGCCTGGTCACCTGATAGTTCTATGATTGCGTATACTAGCTTAGTTGGTGGGAAAACAGCAATTTTTCGTGTTGGAGCCGATGATCCATTAGGATTTGCAAACCAAGTTTCACCAAAAGGTATGCAGGCTGAGAGTCCTGTTTGGTCTTCGGACGGTTCTATGGTTGCGTTTCAGGCTAAAAAAGGAATGGACTGGAAGATTTATTATGTGCTATCTTCAGGAAGCTCTGCTCAAAGACTTACCAGCTCTGTTGATGGAGTTAATGAAACATCACCCTCCTGGAATTCTGGATTGCGCTAAAAATGCTTAGTTTTATCCCAAGTGTTTTGAGACGGCTTTCTATCAAAACTATTATGGCCGTTGTACTGGTTTCATTAGGCTCTTCAGTGGCTGTGGGAGGAGCTGACGACATTAAAAAGGTTAAGCGATTAGTAGCGCGTTTACAACTGGAACTGCTGCAGATTAAAGAGATATCTTCAAAGAGTGCAGGAGAGCAATTGGCTATTTTGGAGCCGCAAAATGCTAAAATCAAGATTCTTGTAGAAAACAATCGAAAGCTGTCCGAAAAAATCAGCTCACTGTCACTTAAAATTTCTGTACTTGAAGAACAATTAGAGAAATATCAAAGCAGAAGTAATAGTGCACAGCTTTCAGAATTGAATCAATTAGCTACAGTGTTTGCACTGGTTTCTGTGGGTGAGGTAAATAGCATAGAACCTCTTGTTCTTGAACTGGTCAACAAAGGGAACAACTTACAAAAAGATTTGTTAATTTTGCTGTTGGCGGAGACTCAAAAAAATCAGGGTCTTTTAGAACCAAGCCTCGGTTATTACGGTGCATTGATTTCTGACTATCCAAAAAGTCCATATTTTAACCGGGCAGTATTCGAAGCAAGCGAATTGCTGGGGAAACTGGGGCACGCCGAAGAGCAAATGTCAATGCTGGAAGCCCTGAAGGAAAGTGATGGACCATATGGAGAACTGGCCCGTAAAAAGTTAGAATAATGCCCCGAATTTCGGCAAAATTATCTGGTATAAATTTTGTCAGGTTGGGGAAAATGCCAGTTACTGATGATTCCCACTGCTTGTAATAATCTTGCAATAATTGGCCGGGAAAGGTTACAAGTTAGTTTTTGTGCATTTGGTAACTCATCAATTTTTTGCCAGGATGCTTAATTGGGCATTCCACTTGCACCCTGAAGGGGTAAGAGCTGGAGGTTTTACTGTTTCACATTTTTAATGATTATAATAAATTAAGAGGTACGTAATGAAAAAGTTATATTTTTTGATTCTTTTGGCCAGTATGGTGGTTTTTCTGGTTACAGGCTGTGCAGAAAAAACGGTGGAACCTCCTACGGAGGAGCCTGCAAAAGCCGAGGAGCCTGCAAAAGCCGAAGAGCCTGCAAAAGCCGAAGAGCCTGCAAAAGCTGATGAGCCTGCAAAAGCTGATGAGCCTGCAAAAGCTGATGAGCCTGCAAAAGCTGAAGAGCCTGCAAAAGCTGAAGAGCCTGCAAAAGCTGAAGGGCCTGCAAAAGCTGAAGAGCCTGCAAAAGCTGAAGAACCTGCAAAAGCTGAAGAACCTAAAGCTGTAGAACTGGAAGAAACTGTTAAAGTGGAAAAAGCTGTTGAAGAAAAGAAAGCTGCTATTGTGGTTGCTGAACAACAGCAAGAGGCGGCCAAAGAAGAGGCGGAAATAGCAGTTGAACAAGATGCCGATCAAAGTGTTGAAGCTCCCAAAGCTGTTACCATCATTTCAGCTCCTCCTGAAGAATCGGAAACAGCCATTTATGAAATGGAACTGGTCTACTTTGACTACGACAAGAGCGTTATCACTCAAGCCTTTGCGGATGTCATTCAAAAAAATTACGAATGGATTACTGAAAATCCGGATGTTCAAGTTCAATTGGAAGGTCACTGTGATGAACGCGGAACAAATGAATACAATCTGGCTCTAGGTGAAAGGCGTGCAAAAGCTGTTTTTGACTATCTGGTCAGCCTTGGAGCAAACCCATCACAATTTACGATGGTCAGTTTTGGTGAAGAACGACCCGCAATTCTTGGCGGCAATGAAGTTGCTTGGGGTAAAAATCGTCGGGTAGAATTCACCCGCCTGTAAACACTTTGCTATTCTGTCACGAACTTTGACTGCGCTTTGAATTATGCTCACCGAATGGTTAGGCGAATCGAGCATAGTTGGGATGGTACTGAGTGGCAGTATAATTGCGAAGATCGTCCTGTTAATTTTAGCCTTGATGTCGGCCCTTTCCTGGGCCGTCATTATTATCAAAGCGCTTCAATATTACAATATCCGCAAAGAAAATCGGAGGTTCTACCAAATCTACCTCAACGAATCCAGTCTTAATCAAATCAAAAAAGTTTCTGCTGATTTTCCTTATTCAGCGTTTGCGTCAATGTACGCTGCTACCTATCAGGAAGCTGCCCGAATGAGCCAGCGTATTCAGCGCTCAGCACCTGATATCGCAGAAAACATTTCGATGCTCCCGCATCTAAGTCAGCAACTTCAACGAGTGATAGAACAAAATATAAATGAAAGATACTCTTTCATTGAAAATCGTTTAAACCTCCTGGCAACCATTTCAAGTGCTGCTCCATTCATCGGTTTATTTGGAACAGTCCTGGGAATTATCAAATCTTTTCAGAGTATTGGGACAACCGGTGTCACCAGTCTGGCTTCAGTTGCCCCTGGAATTTCCGAGGCTTTAGTCGCAACTGCCGCAGGATTACTTGCGGCAATTCCGGCATTAATGGCCTATAACTATTTCCGCAATCAGACTCGTTTTCTGGCAAATACCATGCGAAATTTTGGCATGGAACTTACTAATCGTTTTGAATGGATAGTACATGGGAGACTCCTGGGAACAGAATGAACCGCTGAGTGAGATTAACGTCACACCTTTCGTGGACGTCCTGTTGGTTTTGTTGATCATTTTTATGGTAACTGCTCCGATCGTAAACCATGTTATTCAAGTTGATCTACCTGAAGACAGCTACAATCAGGACATCATGAAACCAATGCAGGAACCACTGAGGTTGGTGATAGACAAGTCCGGAGTATTGTACTTAGGAAACACGCGCATCGGAGGAAGCACCGAGGAAAAAAGTCAGAGAGTGCTAGAAGATAAAATAAAACAATGGACTAAGGGACAGAAAAAACCGTGGCTGGTTGATGTGGAGGCGGACGAAAAAGTTGAATATGGCGCACTCGTTCCTGTGATAGCCCGACTCAAGGAACTAAGCGTCAGTATGAATTTGATTATAAGACCAAAACCAAAAAAATAGATTTTAATTCAGCTGTTTTCCTCTTTGATTACAGTACTATCTTCTTTGATTACAGTAGTATTTTCATCAATTTTTGCTTGTTCTTCTTTGTTTTTCTTGGTTGCCTTTTTAAAGTTACTAATCATTCCACCAAGACCCTCACCAATTAGAGGCAAGCGTTTTGCTCCAAACAAGACAACGATAATTGCCAAAATTATTAAAAGTTCCCAAATACCTAAACCAAACATAGTATGCGCTCCTGCTTATTGTGTCATTGGTCGATAGACCGTATAATGTGATTGCAATCTATAGTAGATCGAATTCGCCAGATAATCGCAAGATTAAATAAACAAGTCAACCCTTGAGATTAGCTTTAAAACAAAAAATACAATGAGTGATGAAACTCCAGAGCAGGAATCCACACTACACAAACTGAAATTTTTGGCAGACGCTCATCATGTAATGCAGGCTGAAATTGCTCGCACAGACATTTCTCTGAATGAGGTGATGCTCTGGAAACAGGGAACCGTGGTGATGATGGACAAAATTGTAGGTTCCACGATTGACGTTTTGATAGGAGACCGTCTAATTGCCCGCGGAGAGGTAGTCGTGATCAATGACCGTTTTGGGGTACGGATCAGCGAAATCACTCATCCCGACGAAAAACCTAAGTCCAGTTGGAAATAAGAAAAGTTTACAAAGGCTAAATTCCGTTCTTGCGGTCAACTCTCTTTGATCTCATTCATCCCGCAACGCCTTTCTAAACGCAACCGCGGTTCGCTCCAGATCTTCCTCAGAATGTGCAGTTGAAACAAAAAGTGATTCAAAAGCTGAAGGCGCAAGATAAATCCCCTGTTTCAACATGCTCCGGAAAAAACGAGAAAATTTTTCAGTATCTGTCTTGAGTGCTTGCTGATAATTATGCACAGGATTTTCTGAAAAGAAAAACCCAAACATACCACCCATGGCCTGTGTCTGAATGGGAATTCCAGCAGATTCCGCAGCCGATTTAAACTCACCGGAAAGCCATGCCGTTTTTTGACCAAGATCCGGATAAGGATTTTGCTCTTTCAAAATTCCCAAAGTAGCTAAGCCCGCAGCAACCGCAAGAGGATTTCCAGACAGTGTGCCTGCCTGATAAATTGGGCCGGCTGGAGCAACTTGAAGCATGATATCCTGACGTCCCCCATAAGCTCCAACTGGAAGTCCTCCGCCAATTACTTTTCCGAAAATACTCATATCCGGAACTATGCCAAATATGTTTTGGGCTCCTCCATAATCGACACGGAATCCGCTCATAACTTCATCGAAAATAAGCAAAATTCCTTCACGGTCGCAGATGTCACGCAAGCCCTGTAAAAAACCGTGTTCCGGAGGAATCATCCCCATATTTCCTGCAACCGGTTCAAGTATTACGGCGGCAATTTCCTGGGAATTTTCTTCTGTCAGTTTGATAACAGACTCCAAATCATTGAATTTCGCCTGTAAAGTGAGTTCTACAAAAGCAGCCGGAACTCCTGGTGAATCCGGAGTTCCTAAAGTCATTGCTCCAGACCCGGACTGGACGAGCAAGTGATCAACACTACCGTGATAACAGCCTTCAAATTTTACAATTTTGTCTCGACCGGTATAACCTCTAGCGACACGGAGAGCGGACATAGAAGCTTCTGATCCGGAATTAACTAAACGCAGCATTTCTACACTTGGCACTGCCTCGCAGACAATTTCTGCTAACAGAATTTCACCCTCAGTTGGAGCACCAAATGAGGTTCCTTTCCGGAGAGTTTCTTCCAGCTTCCGGACAACTTCCTCGTGAGCATGACCTAAAATCATTGGTCCCCAAGAACCTACATAGTCGATATATTCGTTTCCATCGGCGTCAAATAGTTTTGAACCCAAACCACGTGTGATGAAAAGTGGCGTCATGTTGACGGATTTAAATGCACGGACAGGACTGTTTACTCCACCTGGAATTCTTTGCTGGGCTCGAGAAAATAATTGTTTAGATTGTGTGATCTGCATGAAGGTTGCACTAATAAAATGTTTTAACAGGGATTTTTACACGGACAAAAATTTTAGACCCTATGAATATGACAATGCCGTTAATGCTAGTTTGGAGAACGATTCAAGAGTTGTCAAGCCCTCACTTAAGAAAAAATGCAACGAATAATTTTGTTATTCTTTTTTAGCTACTTTTTGTTCAATGGCTGTTCCACTGTAGGTGAAAATTACGAAACTTTTTTTGATCCGGAATACAAAGTCATAGATCGCGGAAAACTTGACGTAATTGTCAAAAGTAGATCCTGCGCGCTTTTTGTTCAGGATGCTGTTTCCGGAGCAAAGCGTGCTGCCGAATTTCATCTACGTAGCGTTGTTGGAAAACAAAATCACCGCAAAACATTTAAGGAAGTCCGCCGCTACAATGTTGGCAACAAAATCTGCGTGGAAATGAGCGCCACCGCTCTGCCTCCTTTGTAAAAACGTGAACATAATTAAACTATTGAACACTGATTACTTGCTTTTTCCGGAGCAAATCGCTAAAGTATTTCAAAGCATCCAGTCTTGGCAGTTTGTGATAATTGTACTAGAATAATGTTTCAGAACTTTTTTCTTTCAATTCTCAACTGTCAGAAATTTTTTCATTCCTCTTTCACCAAACGTTTTTAAAGGAAGATTATGCCCGGCGGAGACCAGAACAAATCTACTGGACCTAAACGAATTGCGCTGCCTATGCTGCCCATGCGTGATATTGTGGTCTTCCCTCAAATGACCGCGCCTTTTTTTATTGGCCGTTCTCTCTCAATTGCCTCACTGGAAAAAGCACTCGCGGGTGATCGTCAAATTTTTGTCGTGGCTCAAGAAGACCCACTCATAGAAGAACCCAAAGCAAAAGATCTGTTTCGTGTTGGAACCATAGGTAAGGTTTTGCAGATCATGCGTCTGCATAATGGCACCATAAAAGCCCTCTTTGAGGCAAAAACAAGGGGTCGCCTCATTGAAGCTCACATGGAGGATCCTCATTTTGCTGCGGTTGTAGAACCCATCCCTGAAGTAGCGTCAAATGCACCAGAATTATTGGCACTCAGTAAAAATGTGCGCGCTGAATTTAAACGCTACCTAAAAGACGTTAAACGTCGAACAGAAGGTATCGAAAAATTGTCCATTGACTCCGAAGAACCACATAATCTGGCAGACCGAATTGCTCCTCTCTTAAATATGGATTTGCAGAAAAAGCAGGATTTGCTCGAAAACAATGATCCTAAAAAACGACTGGAAATAGTCTATGGGCGGATGCTGGAAGAAAAAGAATTCAAAAAAGTAGAAAGGAAATTGAAGGAACGCGTACAAGGTCAAATTGGACGGACACAAAAAGAATACTACCTCAATGAACAGGTTAAGGCAATCCAGAAAGAATTAGGACAGGGCGAAGACGGCAAAGCGGAAATGGAGGAGTATGCGAAAAAAATTGAGGAAATGGCGCTTTCTGTTGAAGCCAAAGAGACGGCAGAAAAGGAATTGCAAAAACTCAAAATGATGCCTTCCATGTCTTCAGAGGCAAATGTGGTCAGGAATTACATTGACTGGTTGCTCAGTATGCCCTGGGAAGAAAAATCGGAAGACAATTTTGACCTCGATAAAGCAGAAAAAGTCCTTGATGCACGGCACTATGGATTGGAAAAAGTAAAAGAACGTATTATTGAATACCTTGCTGTAGCACAGCAGGTGGGAAAAATGAAGGGGCCAATTATTTGTCTGGTCGGACCTCCCGGCGTAGGCAAAACGTCATTGGCCCGTTCAGTTGCCGAAGCCTTAGGAAGAAAGTTTGCTCACGTCAGTCTCGGTGGAGTTCGAGATGAAGCGGAAATCCGGGGACATCGCCGGACATACATTGGCGCAATGCCTGGAAAAGTGATTCAATCTTTACGCAAAGTAAAATTCAAAAACCCGCTGTTGCTTTTTGATGAAATAGACAAAATGTCTTATGGCGTAATGGGAGACCCCGCGGCCGCATTATTGGAAGTTCTTGACCCTGAACAGAACCATACTTTCATGGACCATTATTTGGAAGTAGAATTTGATCTTTCTGATGTCTTGTTTTTCTGTACTGCAAATGTCCAACAGAACATTCCACCTGCTTTGAAAGACAGGATGGAAGTTATTCTACTTTCGGGTTACACAGAGCTGGAAAAAGAACACATCGCACGTGAGCATCTCCTTCCAAAACAAATAGCTGAAAATGGTCTGACCTCTAAAAGAATTCAATTCCAGCATAAAGCCATTTTGGATATTATCCGAAGTTACACCAGGGAGGCCGGTGTCAGAAATCTTGAACGTGAAATCGCGAAAACTTGCAGAAAAGTCGCAACCCAGCTGGTAAAGAAAACCAATCTGAATAAAGTTGTGGTTACACCTAATCGTGTTCAAAAATTTTTGGGGGTTCCTCGTTATAAACACGGGAAAGCAGAAGAACAAAATGAAATTGGCACCACATGCGGTTTAGCATGGACACAAGCCGGAGGCGAACTTTTAGTGACAGAAGTTAATATCATGAAAGGCACAGGCAAATTACAGTTAACTGGAAAACTTGGTGATGTCATGAAAGAATCAGCCCAGGCGGCATTGAGTTACGTGCGCACTAATGCAAATCAGTTAGGAATTTTTTCCTCCGTATTTGAAAAAACAGACATCCACATACACGTACCCGCAGGAGCAGTTCCCAAAGATGGACCTTCTGCAGGAGTAACTATTGCCACTTCATTAATCAGTGCATTTACTTCCATTCCTGTCCGGAAAGATGTTGCGATGACCGGAGAAATAACTTTGAGAGGAAAAGTCTTAGCAATTGGTGGACTGAAAGAAAAACTTCTTGCATCAAAACGTGGACTAATCTCCACTGTGATGATTCCACATAATAATAAAAAGAACCTTAGCGAAATTCCGGATGAAATTAAAAAAGGGTTAAAAATAATTCCCGTACAAACAGTTGAAGAAGTCTTAGAAATTGCTCTAGAGCATCTGCCAACACCGGTCATAGATGCTGAGGGTGACGATGCAGAAAATACTGAAACGGAAAGTCCGGAAGTAACTATTCTTCCCCAAACAGAATCACCTGAATCACCACGGACTTATGATGCTTAAGCATGAGTCTGGCGGTTGATTTCAAAATACAATTTTGTTCTACAATAACCTGACGGCTAATGACAGACCGAAGCAGTTTTAAACAACTGACGTTTTCAAGCGGTTTTAGTTGCATTGTTTCCTTGACACAAAATACTCATGATTGATGATATGGAATTGAGCAGTTCCGACCAGGAACTGTTGACAGATGTAAACGCGGCAATTGTGCGTTTCATCAAGTCAGATGAATCACATCTGCAAATGGAACCGATGAATTCATACCGCAGGAGAATGGTCCATAAGATCTGTGCAGAATACAAACTAACTTCTGAATCTACAGGTGAAGGCGAAAGCCGTTCTGTTCGACTTGCAAAAACAGCTGAGACCACAATTCCGAAAAACATCAATCAGCAAAGAGTTATAGACAGAGGCATCGAAATTTTTTACGCAAAACCTGGTGCGGAAATTGTTTTGCGACATGACGGCAGCTTCGGAGTATCTCTCAAAGAACGAGAGAATAAGCTCCTGGACAGACGTACTGTGGAGGACGGAGAATTCCGCATACGTGAGAATAAGATCATCTGCAAGCAAGACAACAACTGGTGAACACTACACATTTTGAAGCAGAACTAACTATTCCTGAATGTGAGCATTCGTCTTTTACTTTATCTTATTTGGGCGACGCTTTTTTCGAATTATGGTGCCGTCAAAATATTTTGCAGCGTTTTCAAAATAGAAAAACCGTACACCTGCATGTAGTTCAATGGGTTCGCTGCCAAACCCAGGCACAGCTCTCGAAACTGCTTCAACCCTATCTTACAACCGAAGAAGAAATGATTTTTCGCCAGGGGCGAAACAGCAAGACCATTTCTCCACCTAAACATGCCGCTATCAAAGAATACCGTGCTGCTACCGGATTCGAATGTCTTGTCGGCTACTGGTATTTGAAAAAGCAAACAAAACGTTTTGAAGAACTGATGAGTCAAGAAAAGGTTAAGGAGTACCTGGAGTCATTCTTGCCAACAAGCAAAAAATCATTCACAAACGCAGCTTAAAAATATTACATTTGCAAGGGCGGCATGAATCAACAGTCCTTCTTGTGAGTCTTAATTTTATAAACACTAAAATCTTCAAAGCCTGTATTTCGGCTAACATGTTTTCAATTTTGTTTGTTACAAGTTAATGATCTGGACATTTATTTTTTTAATTATCGCAGTATCTGTAGCTGCAATCGCATATCCTCTTTTTAGGGGGAAACTTGAGCTCTACGAACTTCCGGGCATTTCTTCCCAGGATTTTAGCAAAGCAGATTCCTGGCTTTCGGCATTAAGTGATTTAGAAGATGATTTGGTCTTAGGAAGAATATCAAAGACGGATTTTCAGCAACAAAAATTATTTCTTCAGCGAGGTTATTTGGATTGGCAAAAAGAGTCTGGGATAACTAAAGACTGAACAGTCAATATCAGCAAGGTTTTTCACTTGGTAGTTTCAGGGGCTCATAGCTGAGATTTTTTCCGGAATCCGTTGCAACTAATGCGCGTGCCAAATTGAGAGTTCCTTCCACAGTTGTGAAATATGGCAGATTATGTAAAAGTGCGACTCTTCGAATATGTGTAGAATCAATTGAACGTTTTCTTGGACGTGTGGTGTTAACAATCAGAGCAACCTCTTTACGGTCAAGGTAATCAAAAATATTTTTCTTCACGTTTCTATCCAAACTTGTTTTTTCTAGATTTGTAACACCTGCTTTTTTCAGCACTTTATAAGTACCTTCTGTTGCCAATATATTTCGTCCAGCTTTCTGAAATTCGAATGCGGCAGGAACAATGCCCTGCTTGTCCCGATCTGTCACGCCGATAAATACGTAACCTTCCTTTATTTTTGTCTGATATGCAGCAATTTGTGCTTTCATAAAAGCTTCTTCCAGGTTTTTTCCACGTCCCATTACCTCACCTGTTGATTTCATTTCTGGACCAAGTTCTGTATCCGCACCGGAAAAACTAACAAAAGGAAATACCGTTTCCTTTACAGTAACGGTTTCAGGTACTTCATAAGAAAATCCGATTTCACTCAAATTTAGTCCAAGCATCAGCCAGGTTGCATACTTTGCTAAAGGGTGTCCAATCGATTTACTGACAAACGGAACCGTCCTTGAGGCACGCGGATTTACTTCAATCAGAAAAATTTCGTTATCTTTTACAGCAAATTGGATGTTCATTAAGCCTTTAACTTTGAGTTCTTTGGCTAGAGCTTTTCCTTGTTCTTCTAAACGCCGCAGTACATCTGCCGTCAAGTTTTGGGGCGGCAAAATACAGGCACTGTCTCCAGAGTGAATCCCTGCTAATTCAATATGTTCCAAAATTCCGCCCAATTCCGAATTTGTTCCGTCACCCAGTAAGTCCATATCAATTTCTACCGCGCCACTCAAAAACTGATCAATCAAGACAGGATGTTCCGGAGAAACCTCGAGCGCTTCTTTAAAATATTCCGCCAGCTGCATTTTCGTTTCAGCAACCATCATTGCTCTACCTCCAAGAACGTAAGAAGGACGCACAAGTATTGGATAGCCAATTTCTTCAGCAATTTTTTCTGCGTCTTTTAGTGAACGTGCCAAACCATTGAGAGGTTGTTTCAGCTTCAGTTTTGTTAACATGTCAGCAAACTTTTCCCTATCTTCAGCTCGATCAATACTTTCGAAAGGTGTTCCGAGAAGTCGAACACCTGCGTCGTTGAGTTGTTTTGCCAGTTTGAGTGGAGTTTGACCTCCAAGCTGTACAATCACTCCAACCGGCTTTTCCAGATTGATTACATGCATCACATCTTCAAACGTAATCGGCTCAAAATAGAGGCGATCAGAAGTATCATAATCAGTACTGACCGTTTCCGGATTACAGTTGAGCATTATCGCCTCATACCCAAGCTCACGGACAGCCCAAGCTGCATGAACACAACAATAATCAAATTCAATTCCTTGACCGATACGATTTGGACCAGAACCCAAAATGAGAACTTTTGCTTTTTCAGTGGGAAGAGACTCATTTTCTTCCTCGTAGGTGGAATAATAATATGGTGTTCCTGATGCAAATTCTGCAGCGCAAGTGTCAACTTGTTTAAAAACAGGCAGCACATTCCATTCAATACGCATTTTTGAAATACGGCTTTCTGCAACTTCCAGTAATTCAGCAATTCGCAAATCCGAAAATCCCAGCCTTTTCCAATGCATTAATTTTACAGGCGAAATTTCGGAAATATTGGTTTTCAAGATTTCTTGTTCTTCCTCAATCAAACTCCGGATTTGCCACAAAAACCAGGGATCAATTCCGGTCAGTTTATAAAGTGCCTTGTCTGTCCAGCCTTTCCTCATTGCATCCGCAACATACCAGATTCTATTGCTGCTGACTGAGTTAAGTTGTTCATCCAAAATTTCTTCCGGAGTTTTATCATCATCTGTATAGTCCGGAGGATTGAGTCCGGAATGTCCTGTTTCCAATGAGCGTAATGCTTTTTGAAAAGATTCACGAAATGTTCGTCCAATGGCCATAACTTCGCCAACAGACTGCATCTGCGTCCCAAGCCGATCTTCAGACATGGAAAACTTTTCAAATGCAAACCTTGGAATTTTTGTTACAACATAATCAATTGACGGCTCAAATGAAGCCGGTGTTTTTTTTGTAATGTCGTTGGGAATTTCGTCCAGTGTGTAACCAATTGCTAATTTGGTGGCAATTTTTGCAATAGGGAACCCTGTGGCTTTTGATGCCAAAGCCGAACTACGGGAAACTCTGGGATTCATTTCAATCACAAGAATTTCACCATCTTCCGGATTCACCGCAAATTGCACATTTGAACCACCTGTGTCAACACCAATTTCCCTCATGATTTTAATCGACATATCACGTAGATTTTGGTATTCCCAATCAGTCAGTGTCTGTGCGGGAGCAACGGTGATACTGTCACCAGTATGCACTCCCATTGGGTCGAGATTTTCAATTGAACAAATAATGACAACGTTATCTTTATGATCACGCATTACCTCAAGTTCATATTCCTTCCAGCCAATTATTGATTGCTCAACCAAAACCTCGCTGGTTGGTGAAACAGCTAAACCATGTGAGACAATACGTGATAATTCTTCTTGATTACGGGCAATCCCTCCGCCGGCTCCTCCTAAAGTAAAGGACGGTCTGATAATGAACGGGAATGGATGGGTTTCTGTTAAATCCTTCAATTCTTCATGAGAATGGACAATGGTGCTGGCGGGCATTCCAATTCCAATTTTTTTCATTGCATCCCGGAAGAGCTCGCGATTTTCAGCCTTATTAATTGCGTCAATTGAAGCACCGATCAGCTCCACACCAAATCTTTTAAGCACACCTTGTTCATGAAGTTCAATCGCCATATTGAGTGCCGTCTGGCCTCCCATGGTTGGCAAGATCACATCGGGCTTTTCCTGCTCAATAATTGATTCCAGAGTTTTAAGGGTAATGGGTTCAATATAGGTTGCGTCCACCAGTCCAGGATCGGTCATGATGGTGGCAGGATTGCTGTTGATCAAAACAACCCTGTAACCTTCTTCTTTTAGTGCTTTGCAGGCTTGAGTTCCACTGTAATCAAATTCACAGGCTTGTCCAATCACAATGGGGCCGGAACCTATTAGTAATATAGTTTCAATGTCAGTACGTTTGGGCATAATTTTTTGATTTAGATTTACAACTTAGATCCAACCTGAAAACTTATAACTCAGCAAGCCAAAATATTCGTGGGCAATAGTCTGAATCCGATTGAAATTTGCCCAGTCAAAGTGGCGCCACCAGGGTATTGATTCTTGGGGATAAGACTTATTTGCCGCATACGCATAAGCCTCGACACCTAATTTCTTAAAGACAGAAACAAGACGAAATAAATGATAATCATGAGAAACCAGTATGACCGTTTTTAATTCTAAGCGTTTCAATATTTTTAAAGTCTCAACACCATTTCTATACGTGTCTGCCGAACGATTTTCAATGATGATGTTATCTGCGGGAACTCCCATTCCTTGAAGAATTATGGCCATGCCCTTAATGTTTACCGGAGGAAAATACGGTTCTGTTACACCTCCCGTAATAATTACAAGAGGCGCCACTCCTTCTAAGAATAATTTGGCCGCCGCGTGAGCTCTAAGGGTGGAGCCAGGAGAAGGTGCTCCCGATCCATGAACTCCGGCAGAGGCCACTACGATAGCGTCACTGGAATGTTTTTCACTTTTTGGCGTCAAATATTTTAGTGGTAAAGAGATAGTTTGGAAAAATAGCGTATTACTGCCAAGTAAAAGGACCACCCAACTTCCCAGCAGAATACGAAAAGAAAGCTTCAAATAATGCCTCTGACGAAACATCAAGATCAAAGCACATGATAATAATCCTAAAAGCAACAAAGGTCCAAACACAATGTCTTCGAAAATAAACTTTAACGGACGTTCCATTATTATTCGTTAATAAAATAGAGGATGGGTTTTGATTTCAGAGTTTAATGAGTCTGAGAAGATGAATTACAGCTTGATCCGAAACATGGATATTCCCAATTTTTGTAATAATTGTTTTTTTCAAATTGGCAAAATTCATAAACTCTCAATATTATTCTTGTAATTGTGTTGAAGATTTATTGTCGGTATTCATATTAAGTTTTTCGATTAATTTTAGGGAGCCTTCATAAGATCTTTTAATGACTTGGGCGGACTTTCCAAAACCACTTTCAAAATTTAATTTTTTGAGACAGATTCTCAATTCCTTCAATTCTTCAGCAGTTTTTGGATCAATGAATTCTATACACTTTTGAGTTTCCTCTTCTTGAGCAAAGGCCTATCCATTCTCCACAAATTCTCCAAAAAATACAATACTCACAAAACAGATCAAGTAGAAGAGCAAGAAACACTTGGTAGATGCAACCATGTTGTCCACAATCTTATAATAGAAATGCATAATCTTCGTCTTGAAAGTTGTAGTCATTTCTCTTAATTTAAGAGGTTAGAGTTTTGCTTTACATTATCAACAGATTTGCAGTAATGCTGTATTATAAGTTTTCTATATCATGTTAAAACTATTCATTGCAGCTCTCTCTGTAGCCCTGCTGTACTGGCTTTGGCACAAAAAGAATCAAATATTTTCCAAGAGGAATAATAAAGTTGACCCATTTATCACCACAATCGAAGCAATTGAGCTGCAAACTTTTTTAGATTGGGATACTCCGCAGTTATGCCTTGAAAGTGACGGGATACGCTATGGCAAGCAATTTAAGCATAAACTGCCTCCTGACTTACCACATGAGTCCAGATGCCGCTGTGAAGTTACGAAGCTATTCTATACTTCTGATGATGTTTTTCAAGGTACTTCGCCAATTTTAACACACAAGTCTGCACTGGGAGAAATTTCCTCAAAAGACGCCTTGTTGCTGAAAAACATTTTACTCAAAATAATCACTGATTCTAAAGAAAAAAGTTTTACTGATTTCCTGGCACAATTTGAGCTTAATAGTTTTTCAGCAGATATTCGTACCCAAGCAATTTCACTAGCAGAAAAGGCATTTCAGTCAGCGGATAACAAATGAATTTCTTGACGCAAATTGTTAACTAAAATAATTTCCTGACTGACAACAAAGTAAGAACCTCTATCAAAATCCGTAGTCAAACAACAGGCTAACACCATGAAAAGGCTGACTCAGTTTATCAAGTGGACATTCTGGTTAGTGTTAATTACAGGAGTTATTTCCGCATCTGCTCTTGGTGTATTTCTGTTTGAGCTCAGTAAAACTTTGCCTCAAAACCTGGATGACGAGCTACACAAACGAAACGATGTTTTACCGACTGTTCTCTATGACCGCGAAGGCAATCAAATTGAAGAGCTTTTCATCCAACGGAGAATAGTTGTTCCCTACGAACAGTTCCCACCACATCTCGTACAGGCCTTGATTGCCAGTGAAGATTCACGTTTTTTCTCACACCTCGGAATTGATCCGCTGAGAATTCCCAAAGCTTTCATTGCAAATCTACGTGCCGGTCGGATTGTTCAAGGCGCCAGCACACTAACTCAGCAAACTGCTAGACTGTTTTTGTTGAGTAGAGAAAAACAAATCATCCGGAAACTCAGGGAAATGCTGCTTGCCTTCCGAATGGAAAGGCAATATTCGAAACAGGAAATTCTGTCGCTCTATCTGAATAAAGTGTATTTGGGAAATGCCGAAGGCGTTGAGGCTGCTTCACAGGGTTATTTTGGTAAGCATGTAGTAGAACTTAATCTCGCAGAAAGCGCCCTCTTAGTCGGTATACTTCCGGCACCTTCCCGTTACGCTCCTCACGTTAATCCGGAATTTGCGTTGTTGCGTAGAAATTTGGTTTTAAGACGAATGCGAGAAGAAGGCTTCATCTCGGAGCAAGAATTGCAGAAAACAATTGTGACTCCGATCAGCTTGATTAGAATCCATGATTCAACTTCAGAGGCTACGTCCTATTATGTCGAACATGTCCGGCGTTATTTGATCAAGAAATATGGTTCAAAAGTTCTATACCAAGGCGGTCTGAAAGTTTTTTTGGCCATGGATTTGAGCTATCAGACATATTCTCATGAGGCATTACGGAAAGGAATTTTAGAGTTAACAAAAAGACAGGGCTTCCGTGGTGAACAGCAGGTGGAAAATCCTGACAACAGTAGCTCTCCAGACAATTCTACCAGAGAGAATGTAGTAAAATTAGATTCGCTGTTTCTTGGAAACATTGTTGTCGGTATTGTCAGAAATGTCTATGAGAAAAATGTTTCCATAGAACTAGGAGAATCTTCCGGAATTATAGAATGGGACAATATCAGAACATGGAAAAATGGGAACATCCTTAAAGATGAAAAACCAATCCGGATTTCGAAACCCTCAGAAATATTTTCAGTAGGCGATGAAATTCAGGTAAGACTTGCCGATTATGATTCAAAAAATGATTCCTTTCGTCTGCAGTTATATCAGGAACCGTTAGTCAATGGAGCTTTGTTGGCGATGGATCCAAAGACCGGAGAGGTCTTAGCCATGACAGGTGGTTATCGTTATGGAGAAAGTGAGTTCAACCGTGCCATTCAGGCTCTGAGACAGCCTGGATCATCATTTAAACCAATCGTTTATTCCGCTGCGCTTGATGCAGGTTATACGCTCAGCAGCGCGTTAATCGATAGTCCGAGAGCTTATGCTACCGGAGCGCAAACTGCTGGTGACGCTGAGATATGGACTCCAAAAAATTATGGAGATAAAATCATGGGCAAAGTCTCATTGCGCACTGCTCTGGTCAAAAGCTTAAACCTGTCGACTATTGGACTTTGTGAAGAATTAAAACCAAAACAGGTCATTGTTTACAGCCGCCGTTTTGGCATCACTGCTGACATGATGGAAAATTTAACTACATGCCTTGGTTCGTTGTCAACAACTTTACAAGAGATGGTAACCGCTTATGGTGTTTTCGCAAATCAAGGTCGTCTGGTTAAACCACTCTATATTTTGCGTGTTGAAGATCAGGCCGGTAATATTCTGGAATACAATGACCCTGAATTTAAGCAAGTCACTTCAGAAGAAACAGCTTTCCTCCTGAGCAATGTTTTACAAGATGTGGTTCAACGAGGAACAGGTCGGCGAGCAAGAGCACTTGGTCGTCCTTCTGCCGGAAAAACCGGAACCACTAACGATAGCGTTGATGCATGGTACATCGGTTACATCCCGCAATTACTGACAGGAGTTTATGTAGGATTTGACAAACCGAGGAGAATGGGGAGTTCCGAAACAGGTTCTCGGGCAGCAGCTCCAATCTGGATCAACTTTATGAAAAATGCTGTTGCAAATTTGCCTACAGAACAATTTAGACAACCTCCGGGAATCACAACCGTTAAAATTCATAAGTCCGGAAGACGTGCGATCCCCTGCGATAATGCGAAAGAAATAAATGAGGAACACTACAAATCAGGAACAGAACCTGTTCTGGATTTGTCTCATTCCGGAAGATGTGTATTGGCAGAAACTGAAAAAATAGAAATGGAAGAAAGTGAGCCGGAACTTTGAGGAGAAAACGTGGAAAAAAATCACAAGGCCCAAGGCAGTAATACTGTTAAAACCTTGAACCTTGACAATGGTTGACTTAGTTCAAAGCAGCTTTGAGTTTACTTCCAGCTTTGAACTTCGCGTTTTTCGATGCTGGAATATTTATTACTTGAGTCGGATTTTGAGGATTTCGTCCTACACGTGCGGCACGGTTGGACACAGAGAATGTGCCGAAGCCGATCAGTGTGAGTGAGTCGCCACTTTTGAGTGTACTTTCAACATTAGCGGTGAAAGATTTCAGAAACCGGTCTGCGTCTATTTTTGTGAGTCCGGTGTCTGCTGCAAGAGCATTAATAAGGTCAGATTTTGTCATAGTCATTTTTCCAGGAAAAGATTAATAAAACGGTCAGGTTGTCCGGAAGGACAGACCAACATTCATTCTTCTTAAAACTAATCCGCATCATTGCAAATCAGTTTTTGTCGATGAACATTTTCGTCAAAATCCTTCATCGACGCTAACAAAGCTATAATTATTTCAAAAATTAGTCAAGGTTAGACAAGAAAATAAATGAATTTTTTTCAATTTATAGACAAAATTGTCGTATTTCCCAGAATTTCCACAGGAGCGCGTTCTGCTGTCAGACAACTCAGCAGTATGGAAAAACTCATTTTTTTCCATGATCAAGGTACGTTTTCCCTCCTTTTCGTTGGTTCTTTACTGCTCCATGTAGTTCTGGGATTAACAATTGGAGTTATCTCAGAATTGTGGGTTGCAGAACCGCCTCCCATTCGTGCGAGAGTCGGTGTCCGATATGCGAAAATTCCCTTGAAACCTACTCCAATAAACAGACCTAAACCACTTGTTGAAAAACCTGTTCTGCAGAAACTTGAAACTGAGTTGAAACCAAAATTGCACAAGCTTGACCCCAAAAAACCTGTGCTGAAAAAACCTGTGCTGAATAATACTCTGAACAAATCTGAACTGCAAAAACCTGCTTTAAGAAAAACTGAAACGCCTCGTCTTAATTTGTCAAAACCCAAAATAACTCCATCTGTACCAACAATAAAGCAAAATAACAAACCCACTCCGCGAGCCTTAAAAAGTCTTAAAAAACCTTTGCTTCATCCACCCAATTCTCCGGAGAGAATCAACGCAATTACAAATTTACCAAAGTTGAGCAATGATCTTGTCCCTCTTTCTCCTCTTACATCAAGGAAATCTGTGCTTAAGCCGAGCCAGATAGAATTACCTAAATTTTCCCAGGAAGAGATTTCGCCGAAAAAATTAAATACACCAAAATTTTCAAAACCCATAGAACTGCCTCTGCAAAAACTGCCGCAAATAATGCATCCTTCTTTAGTAGATATACCGTCAATTTCCCCTGTTCAACCTGCTGACAATCCTGTTGATAATCCTGACAACAAACTTGAGGAATTATTTCCGGAAGAAATGAAACTTGTGGAACGACTTCAGGATTTGGGGATTCCGGAACTGCCTGCCCTCAAGAAAACAAAAGAAAAACCTGATACAAACGACTTGCAACGCAAAAAGATAGCACAACTGGCCGGAGAGGAATATAATC
>JAESQU010000020.1 GCA_016764995.1 SAR324 cluster bacterium
AAGAATTTGAAGGAGTTTGCGAGTCGTTATTTGTTGTCTCCTGATAGCGATTTTGATCCATCTCCGCAACATATTATTTTTGAAAACGGAACAATTTATGATGATCGGTGTAAGGCTCGCTTTCCGGAAAATAAAATTACTTTTCGGGAACTGGTAAAACTGGCGTTTATGGAAAGGATCAGTTTAGGCGAGAGAGGTTTTTACGCGACTCCTGAAATCAGTTTCGATCGTGAAACAGAGAAAGGCGAACCATTTTTTTATTATACAACCGGCGCCGCAGTTTCCGAAGTGCTGATTGACCGTTTTACGGGACATCTCAAACTTGAGCGTTCGGATTTGCTGCTGGACATCGGTGAATCAATAAATCCCGGAATTGACAAAGGGCAAATTATTGGAGGTTTCATTCAAGGAGTAGGTTGGGTCACAAACGAAGATTTGCGCTATTCGGATAAAGGTGTGCTTTTGTCCTATTCGCCGACAACCTACAAAATCCCGAATATTCAGGATCTTCCGGACATTTTCAATGTAGACACAATCGAAAATCCGCAGCACAAAATCAACGTCCGACGCAGCAAGGCGGTAGGTGAGCCGCCGCTGATGCTTTGCTTGTCAGTCTGGATTGCGGTCAAGCATGCTTTATCATGTGTAAGAAATGACGTGATACCACGACTAAATTTACCAGCAACAGGTGAAGAAATTCTGCGCAGACTTACAGAACTGACAGACGATACAAAAGATTATGGTGTAATAAATATTTCTGCAAATGAATCAGAAGTCTCGCTGGTTTCCCTGCCGACATTCTCTGCAGAAAAAAAATAAACTGCCGTAACAAGTCTCAAATTGCAGATTGTTTTGCCCGCAAAATAGCTGATTGAATTGACATTTAGGGCGTAATTCAGCATAGTGTAAGTGAGAATTTATAGAAGCAAATTGTTTGAAAAACAAAAAAATACTCACAAGGGAGAGAGAATGAAGGACATAGAAATTAACGGAATTAAGGAAACCATTGTCGAGCGCTCGGATTATCCGATTGAAGAATGCAAAAACATTCTTGGAAATGAAGTCACAGCAATTTTGGGTTATGGACCGCAAGGCAGAGGGCAGGGATTGAACATGCGCGATCAAGGTTTCAAGGTTGTTTTGGGACTCCGAAGAGGTCGGAGCTGGGACAAAGCTCTGGCAGATGGTTGGGTTGAAGGCGAAACGCTTTTTGAAACAGAAGAAGCCGCACAGCGCGGAACCATTCTGCAATATCTACTTTCAGACGCCGGACAGATTTCTGCATGGCCGATGGTTAAAGCAAGTTTAAATGATGGTGACGCCCTCTATTTTTCACATGGTTTCGGTATCGTGTTTCACACGGATACGAGCATTATTCCACCCGAAAATGTTGATGTAATCCTTGTTGCTCCAAAAGGCAGTGGACTGACTGTGCGGACACATTTTCAAGCAGGACGTGGAATTAACGCTTCATTCGCAATTCATCAGGATTATACCGGCCGTGCCAGAGAACGCTGCATTTCAACAGCCTTCGCAATTGGTTCCGGACACCTTTTTGAAACTACCTTTAAGAAAGAAGTTCACAGTGATCTCACCGGCGAACGTTGTGTTTTGATGGGACTGCTTCAAGGTGCGTTTCTCGCACAGTACGAAGTTTTGCGCGAACATGGACATTCGCCTTCGGAAGCCTACAATGAAACAATTGAAGAAGCACTGCAAAGTCTTTATCCTTTGGTCGCGGAAAAAGGCATGGACTGGATGTATGCCAACTGCTCGACTACTGCTCAACGCGGCGCGCTCGATTGGGCACCGCGATTTCGTGATGCAATAAAACCCGTGATTGAAAGGTGCTACCAAAGTGTGCTCGATGGAACCGAAGCAAAAGTTTCCATTGATTCCAACTCTCAAGCGGATTACCGCGAAAAACTGGAAAAAGAGCTGGAGGAAGTCAGTAATCAGGAAATGTGGCAGGCCGGAAAAGTTTTACGCCAATTGCGTCCGGAAAATTTGTAAACATCCTTAGTGGTCAAAATGAGTTATGTAAAACTACTTGAAGAAGGAAAGTATTACGAAATACAAAAGCGGAGTGGACGTTCCAAAACTTTGGAGCAGGAATCAACTCCTTTTTGCGGTGCCCTCCGTCCACACTACAATCCGAAAATGCTTCTGTTGCTGTCGAGTCCGCTGGAATCTCGGGGTGACGTTTTAGAATTCAGGTCGGAAGATATTATTTATGCGGAAGAACTTTCCAGTATTACAAAGCCAAACGGTGTGACTGTTGAACGGGTACGCCTTTGGGTAAGGAATGGCAGCCCTGCAATGCGCATGGAGCCGATTCTTGTAGGAAATGACGACTAAGCGGCGCTTATGCTTTCTTGAAGCAACTGCGAAAAAAATTAGCAAAAGTTTTTAACGAATTTTCCGGACTGTTTTTTCTTGCCTCATCTTCGCATTTGCAGCCAACCCCATAAAACCACAAATCATGCCCTTCTTTCAAAATGCAAAATCAATTTCAGGCAAAACAATGCTTTTGCTGGGTCAGATTTTTTTTTTGATTTTGCTGATCACCTCATGGCTGCCAACCGCAGCAAGTGCTCAGTTTGAGGATGACTTTGAAATTCCGGAAAACGTTGTTTCTTTTCAGGTGAGGCTCGAACCCGAGAAACCTCGTCCGGGAGAGCATGCCCGTGTTATTATGGATTTGCAAATTCATCAAGGCTGGCACGTTTTTTCCGTGATTCCGGGCGAAGGTGATTTCGCCCCCATTCCCACTACATTAACTCTCGAAGATGAGTCGTTGATTCTGATAGGTCCCGTTTACGAAAGCAATCCGATCACTGCTCCGGATCCAGTTCTGGATATGGTACTGAGCTATCATGAAGAGAAAGTCACATTTTTCCAAAACATACAGATTCCGGAAAATCTGACTGGCGGGACTGTTTTGAACAAAAGTGGAAAACTAAGTTATCAAGCATGTAGCGACCGTGTTTGTCTACCTCCCAGAACAGATCAGTTTTCCCTCAAAATTCCGCTTGGTACAGGAATTGTCCGTGCTGAATTCCAAATTCCACAGTTTGCGGTGGATAATCCGCCGGAAGAAAATTCTGAAATTGAAGACGCGCTCAAGGATGGTTTTTGGAGTTTTATCGGTTTGGCGGTCATTGCGGGATTATTGGCTTTGCTGACACCATGTGTCTTTCCGATGATTCCGGTCACAGTCGCTTTTTTCACTAAACAAGGCGAGTCGAACCCCAGAGAAACATTACGACTGGCCGCCATTTTTGGCGCAGGAATTGTGGGAACCTACACTGTTACAGGCATGTTGCTTTCAATGGTTTTGGGGGCTGCGGGTGCAGTGCAGTTTGCCACAAATGGCTGGGTTAATTTGGCGATTGGTGCAATGTTCACTCTTTTTGCCTTCAGTATGATGGGATTTATTCAGTTGAATGCGCCGGGAGGATTGGGACATATTGCGGATCGATGGTCCAGACATTTGAGTGGAACGGTCGGTGTGTTGGCAATGGGGCTGGCCTTCACGCTGACATCTTTCACTTGTACCGTACAATTTGTTGGAACCATGTTGATTGCCGCTTCTCAGGGAATGTGGTTTTGGCCCATTGTGGGAATGTTAGTTTTTTCAACTATTTTTGCGTTCCCTTTTTTCTTGCTCGGAATTTTTCCGCGTCTTATCCAGTCGATGCAATCCAAATCAGGAAACTGGATGCTGCACCTGAAAATCATTCTGGGTTTGCTTGAATTGGCAGCGGCTTTCAAATTTTTCAGTAACTCCGATTTAGTTTGGCAACTGGGTGTGATTGATAGAGATTTTGTTTTGGCGGCGTGGGTTGTACTTTGCGTAATTGGAGCATTGTTTTTGTTAGGTGCTGTAAAAATACATGATGTTCGTGTTGAAATAACAGGTGGTACCGGATTTGCCACCGCTTTCCTTTTTGCCATGTTGGGAATTTATCTTGTGCGGGGATTGGTTGGTGTGCCGCTAAATCCGTGGGTGGATACCTACCTCCCACCGGTACTGCAAACATTTTCAGTAACGAGGCCAGGGTATACAGCAAATACTGTAAATTCAGGAAAAAATGTGGCTCATACTTTGCCCTGGCAGAATGATTTGTCTCAGGCTCTTGTACAGGCAAAGGTGGAAAACAAACGGGTATTTATTGACTTTACTGGTTACACATGCGTTAACTGTCGCTGGATGGAAAAAAACATTTTTTCTCATCCGGATGTGATGGCCAGTTTTCAGCAGAAATTTGTGCTGGTTCAGCTTTATACTGATGGTGGTGAAAAAGCAGCCGAAAATCAACAAATGCAAATCAGCAGATTTAATACTGTTGCCCTTCCCTTGTATGTGATTCTTGACGCAAATGATAAGATGCTGTCCAAGCGTGCTGGAATTATAAAACCTGCAGAAAAATTTTTACAATTTCTGAACTAATTTTCCTTCTGAATATAATTGACTGTGCGTACTGAGAAAATTTTATTCTTAACTCTTGGAATCGTTTTTTTCTTTAGCGGCTGTTCAGACCTCGGTTTTTACTGGCAGGCTGCGTCCGGACACCTCGATTTGCTGAACCGAAAGCAGAACATTCAGGAAATACTGGATTCTCCTGAGACATCTCCGGGATTAAAACGAAAACTGAAACTGGTTGAAAGTGTCAGGACTTTCGCAATTGAACAAATGAGTCTTCCGGAAAATGAAGCTTACACGGCTTATGTTGATCTGGGACGTCCTTATGTAACAATGGTCGTAACCGCGGCTCCACCTCTTGAATTGAAAGCACATCAATGGTGTTATTTCTTTGTAGGTTGTCAGGAATACCGCGGGTATTTTGATGAAGCGGATGCCGTGGCATTAGCCGCAGAAATGAAACAGCAGGAACTCGATGTTTCAGTGGGACCCGTTACCGTATACTCTA
>JAESQU010000021.1 GCA_016764995.1 SAR324 cluster bacterium
GCCAATTTTTGAAAGACTAAAAGGTCCTTTGATGATTCACGTTTGTTTATTATTATTTCAGATTAAAATCTACTTCAATGATTTACAATCTGCGGCGCAGTATATGAAATTTATGGATAATTATGATTCTGAAGGAAAACTTGAAGAAGGTACAGAAGAGTATAAGGAATTGAAATTAAGCTCTGCCAAACTCAAAGCAACATTTGATGACCGTGTACTTCTTACCAAAGAAAAAATGAAACGTTTTCATCTTGATGACGCGTGATGCAAAATGGTTGAACTAGCACAGGAAGAACATTCCCAGACAGAAGAGGCTCCTGAGAACGAAAAGCTGATATTGCTGCTTCTCAATAAAGATTTACGCAATAGTTGCATGAAAACTTTGGTGAATCGCCTGGTGGAAATTGATATTGTTGCTGCCATTGAAGAAACAAATTATCCGGAAGAAAAGCAGCAAAAATTTCACTGGATATTGAGTTTTCCCGGAGATATTCCTAAAGGGAAAAAACCGGGTGAGAGTAGTGTAGATCTACTTTATCGTGTTCCGGGCGCGCCTGAATTGGTATTAGACAATTTGCCTTCAAGTGGCTCTGAGAAACTGACAAAATTAATTGAGCGCTACAAAGCAATTAAACAATCTTGTCAAGAGCGGGACAATAAACCAAAATATCTAAAGTTGGCTTTGACGGATGCTGTTTTGCGTAGGAATCAGCAATTGATTCTTAAATACAATGACTTGATAAAACGTCTTGAAGAAAAAATTACTGAGGTTGAAAAAACGTATTATCAGGGAATTGGTTATATTCTAAGCACAGCAATTGAGAAAATTACTGGAGTAGCGATATTGGACAGTCTGATGAAGGGGCTGATCTATGTGATGATAATTGATAATTTGGACAAGCGTACTCAAGACGGCCTGGTTAAGCTTGAATTCAACCGCAAGGTACTCTCTTTTATGTCCACAGAAATGCTTTCAAAAAAAATTGATGAATTCCGTAAAGAACATGCGGATGACGAATTTTCGAAAGCAAATATTGGTCATTTTGTTTTTAATGCAAAAGATTTTGAGAAAGTCGATATTGTCTTTTTTAATTCCCGGAATTTCACAAAAGACACTTTTCCGGTCAGAGTTGCCTTCCGTAAAAAAACTATTATCAGCAAACAGGAAGAACGCAAAGAAACGGAGAAAGACCAAACAGCAAATAAAATTGAGAAAGAAGAAGAGGCTTTAAATAAACCTAAATTAAAGTTGAAAAAGGTAATGCTGGAAATTAACAAAATTGAAAAACTTCATATTGATGACGAAAGCGCGTATGATGCTCTGAAAAAATCAAGAAACAGGATATTGAAAGATATTAAGCGTCGTATGCTAAGGCTGAAAGAACTGAAACGTCCTGTAAAAGCTGGTAGTGAAGAAAAAATAATCACTTTTGATTTATTTGAGATAATTAGGAGTAAACAATCATTCCTCGAACGAATGACTGAAAAAGCGAGCTCTGTTGGGTTAGGCGGACTTTTGGGAATGCACTCTGATGGTAAACATACCAGTTCTGAAAATCTAATTCAAATGGGTCATTATTCACTAAAATTGATTAAAGCATCCTCCCAATTACAGAAATTAACCAGCCAAACCACTCATTTAGCAGAACAACTTGATCAGTTTGTCGCAAAAAACAAACTGGTTGCTAATGGTTCAAGTTCCAAATCTGGAGCAAAGGTAAATTATCAGCCGCTGATTGATGAACATATATTGGACCATCTGGAACTCGCGGCGTTAAGTTGTGAAATAGCTAATTTGTCTGATGATCAAACAAAAAGTGGGGATCAAGCAAAGAGTGAAGATGGTCCAAAAAATGAGGATCAAGTAAAGACTTAGGATCAAGAAAAGAGTGAAGTTGATCCAAAAAGTGACGATCAAGTAAAGACTAAAGAGGACCCAAAAACTGAGGACCAAGTAAAGGGTGAAGATGCTCCAAAAAGTGAAGATCAAGTAAAGACTAAAGAGGACCCAAAAACTGAGGAACAAGAAAAGAGTGAAGAAAAGCCAATTAAGAATAAATAATAATTCTTAGTCGGACGGCATCATTTTAAAAACCTGTTACATCCCACCAACTGTCATTTCGGACACCAGCACAGTTGGCAGTCCAACGCCTACAGGAACACTCTGACCCTCCTTGCCGCAAGTCCATATACCTTCACTCATGGCAAAATCGTTGCCGACCATGCTGACTTTTGACATTGCATCAGGACCATTTCCGATTAAGGTGAAATTTTTTATCGGCACAGTTTTTTTGCCATCCTCTACTAACCAGGCAACAGTTGGTACAAAGACAAAATCACCATTAGAAATATCAACCTGACCACCGCTAAATTCCTGACAATAAACGCCTTTTTTTACGGAACCAATTATTTCTTCCGGATCAGATTTGCCATTAGCCAAATAAGTTGAAGTCATGCGTGGAATTGGATAATGCGCGTATGATTCGCGTCGACCGTTTCCGGTGGGATTTGTGCGGAAGTGTTTTGCGCTAATCCGGTCGTGCATGTAATTCCGTAAAACTCCATTTTCGATCAATAAATTTTCTGCGGAGGGCACACCTTCGTCGTCAAAATTAATCGCTCCTCTTTCGTGTGGAATGGTTCCACAGTCGTAAATTGTACACAATTCGGAAGCAACTTTTTCGCCAATCCTTCCGCTGTACGCAGAAGATCCTTTGCGGTTAAAATCTGCTTCCAGTGGATGTCCGACTGCTTCATGCAGCAAAATTCCGGATTGCGCCGGCCCTAAAATTACCGGCATTAAACCGGAAGGTGCCTGCTTTGCGCCTAAAAGCAAAATTGCTTCAGCCGCAGCTTGCTCTCCCAAAATCCGTGCATGATCTGCCTGTTTTAAATAATCGAGACCAACTCGTCCTCCAATTCCGGACGATCCATTTTGAATATTGTCACCTTCCTGAGAAACGCAATGTACATTCATGCGGAACATGGGTCTGGTGTCACGTAAAACATGACCTTCAGAAGTCACAACCTGCGTCAGATTGAGGGCATCCATCATCGAGACAGTTACACGAATTATTCTTTCATCATAGTCTTTAGCAACAGCTTCGGTGCGCTTTACCATTTCTATTTTTTGTACCAGTTCCAAATCAGTAACAGTTTCCAGTACAGGATAATAATTTTGTGGAATCAATTCGTTGAAGCGAAATCCTTCTTCCAGTGAAACCCCTCCACCGGAAGCGATTGCGGCGGAGGTCCGTGCCGCGTGCAGCATGGGCTTCAAGTCAAAATCTTCACTGTAGGCGTAGCCGGTTTGGTCACCCTGTACAACACGAATTCCAACTCCGGAAACGACCGCGACTGCGGAATTTTTGATTATTCCATCCTCCATTACCACAGAATTACGAGTGCTGTACTCAAAATGAATATCGGCAAAATCGCCACCACGGTGCAGTGCTTCACTTAACAACCGCCGCACAACCGTCTGATCAATTCCCATTTCCACCTCAAACAGCTGCTTTACAGCTTCTACCGCAGATAAAGTTTGTGTCAGGTGATGGGCTATGTTTTTAGTTTTGAGTAATGAATCGGCGGATTTCATCGAGTGTTAGAATTATTTAGTTTCAGGTTTAGTTATTTGAATTACGTTCGGTCAATCGATATTGTCAACAAAGCATATTTTCAATGCAGCGCGCGGCTTTTTCGTATGCTCCGGATTCGCCCAATTTGCCGCGAATTGATTTCAACTCGTCGATCATTCTGTCACGATAGACTTTATCCTGCAAGAGACGAACAGTAGTTTCCGCGACTTTGCTGACAGTGAAATCGTTCTGTAATAATTCAGGTACAATTTCTTTCTCTGCTAAAACATTGACCAGACCAATATATTTAGTATTTGCCAGATAACGCGCGATCCGGAAAGTCA
>JAESQU010000001.1 GCA_016764995.1 SAR324 cluster bacterium
AGTAGAATCCGAGGGTATTGTTTATTTCTCTCAAATGACAAAGGAGGTTTTATGGCACATTATTTAATTCAGGCATCGTACACGTCCGGAGCTTGGGCAACACAGATCAAGGATCCTCAGAACAGGATTGAGCAGGTAGGAAAAATGTTTGCCTCAAAAGGAGTGAAATTCATTTCTGGATACTACTCTTTCGGCGAGTTCGACCTTTGCCTGATTGTGGAAGGTCCGGATAACGTAAGTACTGCATCGGCACTCATTGCTGCCGCTGCAGGAGGAGCGATATCAAAAATCCAGACCACCGTCCTGATGACTCCTGAAGAAGGACTTGAGGCCATCAAAGCAGCGGGCTCTGTAGAATACAGACCACCTGGAAGCTGAATGAACTGAACATTCTGTTGCGGTCGTTCCTGATCAGCGGCCGCTTTCAGATAGTTATAAAAAAGCAGGCACTAAATTTTCAAATAGTCTGCTACAAACCAATTTAAGATACATCCTCATGATCAGCACCCAACTAAACCGCATAAATCTCTGGTTTGAAAAACTTCCGGATCGTGCGCGCCAGCACCGAAAATGGGTCTGGAGCCTTTTCATCGCACTAACTTTGCTCATCGTGTCAGGTGGAGCATTCGTGAAAATCGACATGACGATCGACTCGTTTTTTCAGGATGATGATCCGACAAAACTTGAGATGAATCGATTCCGTGCACTTTTCGGCAGCGACGAAGTGGCTTACGTGATCTACAAAGCCAGGGACGGCGATGTGTTTTCAGAAAAATCTTTGCGTCTGGTCCGGGAAATTCAGGAAGAATTACTAAATTATCGACTCTACCTGCCTTCCGCTGAAACTTCTCCACTGGATCACATCACTGATGTCAAAACCATTCTTAATGTTTCCTACATGGAAGCAGGAGAGGATGCTCTTATTTCACGTAATTTTATTGGTGACAGAATTCCACAGACGGATGAAGAGCGTGAAAAAATCCGCAAAACTGCCTTGGAACATCCGGATTATCCTTTACTCTATATTTCGGAAAATACGGAATATGGCGCAATCATAATCCGTACAGATTTTGGCACTAAAATCAAAAGCGAACCTTTCAGCGATGATTTTGTCGAAAACACACAAGGACTCTCAAACGATGCAGAAAATTTTGGTTTTGAAGAATTTGATGAAGAGGTAGATTCCTTTGATGTCGGCAGCGAAAATGTGGCCATGATTGAACTGGGACAATCCGGTGGGCTTCCGGAATTTGAAACTCCCGGAATGCCGGACTATGCGGAATTTATGCGTGCTCTTAATGCCAAATTTGAGCAAGCAAAATACAGCGAACATCTGGAATTCCATCCTGTGGGGAATCCGCCATTGATGGCCTTTTTTAATGATGTGATTGTCGAAGAAATCGGCCTTGTTTCTGCTTTATCGATTGTGTTGATTGCAGTGGTGCTTTGGATTTTATTTCGTTCCTTCAGCGCAGTGGTCTGGCCGCTGGTGATTATTATTGTGACTCTGCTTTGGGTAGTCGGCTTGATCGGTTGGAGTGTGGAGACGATGTCAATGATGCTGAATATTATCATTTTTCTGATACTCGCCATCGGTGTTGCGGACACCGTTCACATTCTTTCGGGATATATGTTTTTCCGCAACCACGGAGAATCCCATGAACAAGCCTTGCGCTCCGTTTTCCGCAAAACCGCTTTGGCCTGTCTGCTGACCAGTATTACGACCATGATCGGCATGTTTTCGCTGTTACTTGTGCCGATTAAGCCGATTCAAAGTTTTGGTTTATTTGCCGGAATCGGGGTTTTTATTGCCTTCCTTTTCACCGTTTTTGTGCTTCCGCTGATGCTGGACATCTGGTCGCCTTATACCGAAAATCCGAAAGAGAAACTTACAAAAAAGAAACATCTTGTGGACGATGAAGGCCAGCGCATGCATTTTGTGCAGTATATTTTACGCAAAGTTGAACCATTGAGTTATCGTTTCCCTTTGGCAGTAACTTTGAGTTTCGTGCTGGCTGCGGTGATTCTGGCCTACGGTATGACAAAAGTTAAAATCGACACCAACATGGTCAATATCATCAAAGAGGGACAGCCCCTGCGTGCGACTTATGCTTTGGTTGACCGCTTCATGGGTGGTGCCGGAAGCGCTGAAATACTGGTCAATAGCGGAAAAATGGATGGTCTCAAAGACCCGCGGGTCTTGAAGGCCATGGAGGATTTACAGATTTTTGTGAAAAACGAATTTCCGCATTTGGTCACCAAAAGCAATTCACTAGTCAACATAACCAAAGATTCATTTAAGGCTCTCAACGAGGGACAGGATTCGATGTATGTGATTCCGGATGATCCCGGAATTCTGGCCAACACATTGTTTATGTTCAACAACGCGAATCCCAAAGAACGCCGCCGCATGGTCACAGATGATTATTCCCTGGGACGTATTTCTGTCAATTTGCGCAATGCCGGTTCGCAGGAATACAATGATATGATAATCCGGATTCATAATTTTGCAGACGAGCGTTTTGCTGAATTGAAAAGCGATTATCCACAAATTAAGGTTCGTGTCACCGGCACACTGGCCATGCTTTCACAAATGACGGATTACATCAGCTGGTCACAGGTCCGTAGTTTTGGACTGGCGTTGATCGTAATTTCCCTGCTTTTGCTGCTTGTATTTTCTTCTTACCGTGCTGGAATGGTAGCTTTGCTGCCTAACATTTTTCCCGTACTGACAATTTTCGGCATCATGGGCTATCTTGGTATTTCGCTCGACACCGATACTTTGCTGGTTGCTCCGATCACAATCGGAATTGCGGTTGATGACACCATCCATTTTTTGACCCATTACCGAACTGAAGTCAGCAAACACGGTAATATCAAGGAAGGAATTATTAAAGCTTTCAGGGAAACCGGACAAGCCATCGCTTTCACCTCAATCATTCTTTCAATCGGTTTTCTGATATTTTTAATGTCTTCGCATCAGGGATTGAGTAATTTTGGCATCATGAGCGCGATTGCCTTTTTTACAGCTTTGCTGGCAGATTTATTTTTGCTGCCTTCAATGTGCATGCTGTTTAAGGTGCGCTTTAAGTCGGAATCTGTGAATCCAGAAACGGCGGTCAGCTGAGCGTTCTATCAGCCACGAGAATTATTTATGAAACTTAAAATCAAATTTCTGTGTTGCATTACAAGTTTGCTGGTTTTGTGTACGGTGCCTGTTTATGCGCAAAATGCCCGCAACATCATGCAAAAAGTTCTGGATCGTAACGATGGCACAACCGAGGTTTCGCGGCAAAAACTTTCAACATGCCGATTTGTGAAAAAGAACAAAAGACTTGTTTGCGCGGAAAGTCCACGGGTGAAGGTCTTTGACAGTGTGCGTAAAGATTTTGGGCCAAATCAAAAAGATACTAAATCCATCACTATTATCCGAAAACCTGTCAGCGAAAAAGGGATCGGCTTTTTGCAGTATGATTACGAGGAACTGGGACGGGAATCAGATCAGTGGATGTATTTGGCAGCCATGAGAAAAATCAAACGGATTGTTTCAGGTAATGATGATGAACCAAAAAGCGGAAGTTTTTTTGGTTCCGAAATCAGTTATGAAGATTTGGAGGCCAGGCATTTAGAGGATTATCAATACAGAATTTTGAAAAGTGTAACCTACCGTAAACGTCCCTGCTGGATCATCGAAAGTCTCCCAACTCTTAAAAGGGCAAACAAAAGTAATTACAGCAAGTCCATCCAGTGGGTGGATAAGGAACGGGATTTGGTACTTAAAACCTTATTATTTGACAGGCAGGGCAAACCTGTAAAGCAAATCGTAATCGGTCAAGTGGAAAATGTAAAGGGGATTTGGGTGGCGCGTAAAATTCACGTTACCAATGTCCAAACCAAACGCCGTACAACCATGAGTCTGGAATCGGTGATGTTCAATCTGGAAGTTCCGGACACTTTTTTAACACAGCGCAGCCTTACCAGCGATACTTTCAGGGAAAAACATCTCAGCCGTCTCAGCAAATCTTTAAAGTGAGAAATATCTCATCTGGTTACGATGCTCTGCCTCGTAACGCAGACTGTGAAAAACAAATCAATTTTCCGGGTTACGGCTTTTGCCTAGCCCAACCTACGTGAATCAAAGATAATAACGCCGACAATTTTGTTAAGTATTTTCGTTTGACAAATAAAATTCAAAATAATATAATCATTGAAAATTAAATATGTTATATTGAATTTTCAATGATACGATCAAATTATCTCAAACAAATCGAACAAGGATTATTGGTTCACAAGGTCGTTGCCTTGCTGGGACCTCGGCAGAGTGGAAAAACGACTCTTGCACGCATGTATGCGGAGCTTCTTCGGAAGGAAAAAGGGACGACTCCTGAACAAATCACTCATTTTGATCTTGAAGATCCCACAGATATTGCGGCACTGAAAAATCCAAAACTGGTACTTCGAGAATTGTCGGGACTGGTGATTATTGATGAGATTCAGCGAGTACCGGAACTGTTTCCTGTTTTACGGGTTTTGGTTGATCTTCCGGATAATCGCGCTCATTTTCTGATTTTAGGAAGTGCCTCCAGAGACTTAATTCGTCAATCTTCAGAGTCATTGGCGGGTAGAATAGCTCATATTGAGTTAACTCCATTCCAGCTTTTAGAGACAAGCACTGACAAAAGTGAAAGACTTTGGTTACGTGGTGGATTTCCCCCCTCTTTTCTGGCGAAAGATAATAGCATCAGTTGGCAGTGGAGGAAAGAGTTCATCAAGAGTTTTCTGGAGCGTGATCTGCCGGCATTAGGCATCGGAATTCCACCCCAATCTTTACGTAGATTCTGGATGATGCTGGCGCACTATCACGGACAAATAGTTAATTTTTCGGAATTGGGTCGATCGTTTGGAGCTTCAGACAGCACAATACGGCGTTATCTTGATTTGCTTAACGGAACTTTCATGGTGCGCCGTCTTTCATCATGGCACGAAAACATCAGCAAACGACAAGTCAAAGCTCCAAAACTTTACTTTCGTGATTCAGGTTTATTTCATTCATTGCTTGGAATTGAGAACAGAGACCAGTTAAACCGTCATCCGAAGTTGGGTGCCTCATGGGAAGGTTTTGCAATTGAGGAAGTAATTCGCTGTACAAATGTTACTGCAGAAGATTGTTATTTCTGGGCAACTCATACCGGTGCAGAAATCGACTTGCTGACCATTCAAGATGGTAAAAAAAGAGGCTTTGAGTTCAAATATAGTGATCATCCAAAGGCTACAAAATCCATGCATGCCGCCATGGAAAGTTTAAAACTGGACTCATTGACAGTAATTTCTCCTACAGAACGCTCATTCCCTTTGAGTGAAAAAATACGTGTAGTTTCATTAAAGGATTTTGTTCAAAGCTCCAGGGCAGAAGCACAAAACCGTTCTTGAGTGGAGTCGAAGTGAAGTCGAAAGACCTCAGCGGGAAAAGTATACCGGCGGACAGTTCTTGAACGCGATGCACTGAGCCTGTCGAAGTGGAGTCGAAAGGCCGTAGCGGGGAAAGCGCAATGTATGGGGAAGCCGATGGCGAGAAACAATTCCGGAACGGTAGCCCCGGGCATCGTTCCGGGGAAACACAAAGGCGGGGAATTGAACGGTAGCCCCGGACGGTTCTTGAGCGGAGTCGAAAGGCCGTTCCGGGGAAACACAAAGACGAGGAATTGAACGGAAGTCCAGCACTACGTTGCGGGGAAACGCGAGGCCGTAAAAATTACAATGTATGTGTTTTGTCCCGCTCATTTATTACGTCATACATTCAGTAAACCAGACAGAAGTGGTTCGAATTATTTATTTTCCTTCATAAGTAGATATGCAATTGTTGCCTTGCCACCTCCAGTTTATTATGGTTTCTTGTGCATTAACTGTGAATTCTGTTTTACAACTCCAAGTTACTGGAATGTAGGTCGTAGTCCCATACGTGCTAGTAGAAGTTCCAGAGTAATTGGTCATTCCTCCACTTCCATAAATAGTCCCTTGGTGTGTTGTAGATTGAGGTTGGTTATAAATTGGTATTGACCCAGACCTCGATCTCATATACGTCAGAATTTTATTGCCGTTGCTCATTTCATAACTTGAATTAGGAGCACCCCAAGACCTTATTAGTTCATTAACATTTGCCCCCATCCAACTATCTAAAAGCTTTTCATATTTTGCTGTAGTTGCACAAGAAACCGCAAAGAAAAATAGAGTGACAAAAAAAAATATTTTAATAAATTCAGCACTCTACCTTTAAAAAGATTCATTTTGTCCAAATTGTTGTTTGTTATTACATCTAATCTAGGAGTAAGAATGTTTAGAATCGATTTAACATATCCATTCAAACAGATTATTTATCTTCTTCGAAAAAACATTCATCTACAAATGAAAGCCAAACAGAATGTAAAATGTGGATTCTGTTCTGGTAGATAAATCATTTTCCAGATAAACTTTGTTTACTTGAGGCTCATTCGAAGAGTATTCTTTAGTAATTGAAGTATAAGACACATTTTCCAGTCCAAGCGCAGTGAGTATATTAAATCCGTTTTCCCAAACCCATTGGTAGCCCGCTCCTCCTCCAAAGTTTGTTCTTGAAGCTGTAGCAGTTGAATTGTAGCCCGTAACAGCAACGTAATTCCCTGTACCATAAAGACCTGCGATACCCCATGAATCAACGTTTAACTGATCAAATGCATAAAGCCCAAAAAGCCCATTCTGAGAGTAGCTCGTGGAAACCTGTTTGTTATCAGAAAGATTGTTTGCTAAACTACCAAAACCGCCGACACTCATATTAGGATTAATAGGCATATCCAAAACTAACGCTGAGTAACCGCTTGACAAAACGCCACGAACTGTAAAAGTGTATTCAGTCGGTTTGAAAAGTTTTTCCAATTTTAAACTCTTCTTTTTTTTAATTCCTGGAGTTTCTTTTTGTTCCGACTTTAGCTCGGAACATTCTTCCAAATATTCTCCATAATCTTCACAGATAACTTCTCTCTTATTCCTTTGTGATCGATATAATGC
>JAESQU010000022.1 GCA_016764995.1 SAR324 cluster bacterium
GTGGCGATTTACCAACCACGACGTATTGCTGCATGCACTGCCGATCTTTCATACCCATGGATTATTTGTTGCTACAAATGTTACACTTTTGGCAGGAGGATCAATGATCTTCATTCCAAAGTTTGATTTAGATTCTATGATCAAAAATATTTCTAATTCAGCCACAATGATGGGTGTGCCTACGTTTTATACAAGGCTGCTGAATGATCAACGATTTAGCAAAGAAATAACACAGCATATACGGCTTTTCGTTTCCGGAAGTGCCCCGCTTTTAGCAGAAACACATGTCCAATTTGAAGCGAGAACAGGCCATCGAATACTGGAACGTTACGGAATGACGGAGACAAACATGAATACATCCAATCCATATCTGGGTGAACGACGTGCAGGAACAGTCGGCTTCCCTTTGCCGGGTGTCGAAATTAGGATTACAGATTCGAAAACCGGGGTGGTTCTGGCAGACGGCGAAATTGGTGAGCTTGAAGTACGTGGTGCAAATGTGTATAAAGGATACTGGCAAATGCCGGAAAAAACTGCGGAGGAACTGCGCGAAGATGGTTTTTTTATTACTGGGGATTTAGGGAAGATTGATAGTGACGGCTATGTACACATTGCGGGTCGTAACAAAGACCTAATTATTTCAGGAGGATACAATATCTATCCGAAAGAAGTTGAACTTTTACTTGATGAGCAATCCGGAGTCATGGAAAGTGCGGTGATTGGTGTTGCTCACACAGACTTGGGAGAAGCGGTTGTAGGAATTTTGGTTCCAGAAAAAGGTGCTGCTCCTGATTTTGATGAGATATTCAAAAATATCAGCAAATCTTTTGCAAAGTACAAACAACCTCGGAAATTGATTGTAATACCGGAACTTCCTAGAAACACGATGGGAAAAGTGCAGAAAAATTTACTTAGGAAAAAATATAAAGACGTCTTCTTGGCACATGCTTGCTAAAATTTTTGCCAAATTAGATGAGTTTGAAAAAGAATTTTGGGCAACTAATTTCCGGTTCCTAAGCAAAATTTTCTAAAAATTGGTATTTGTGTTTTTCAAGTTTTAACAACACATCTGTGTGTAGCAAAAAATACAATAACGGTTAAAAATTTAGCAATGTTTAACTCTGTTATTTTTGTACAAAATGAAACAAACTCACCTGCCTAAGATTTAATTGCAGGTTAAATTTCCAGAACATTTCCATAAAATAGTTGACATTCATGAAAATTTGATTGATAATTCATGGTGTTCTAAGAAAAAAATGGACATGGTTCTTGATGAATTAAGAACTTGAAAAAAAATGATTAAATTTAAGCAGCACATGGGAGTAACAATATTTTGGTGCCGCTAACGGAAGATTTTCAAAAAAGAGAGCGAAATGGAATTTGGTGAACAAATGACTCAGTGGCGCGAGAAGTCTGGGTTGACTCGCAAAGAATTTGCCCGAAAACTCAGTGTTTCGCTGACTGCTGTAAAAAATTGGGAAACTGGACACTCAACTCCCAAACTTACGAAATACAGTGAAATTGCAAATGTATTGGCGATTGACGTACGTGAGATGGGGTTGGATAATGACCTTGATCTTGACAGGATCGGTGATCGTATAAAATATGCCCGTTTGCTGAGAGGCATGTCGATTGAAGCATTTGCCTATGAACATGGATTTGCAATTCAAACTGTAAAAAGTTGGGAATCGCATGCAGCAGAAGTCACGGAAGCCTCTTTGGAGCGCATTTCACGTGCGTTGAAAATTCCAACTCCATTCTTTGAAATGAAGAATGATCCTCATAAGGAATTAGCCGACCTCAAATAATCAAAGGGTTTCCGCATTTTAGTAAACCCTGCGATTTAAATTTGTGTCCTATTTACCGCCGCTTTAATTACTTCATTATTGCCATCTTGTTTCAAGGCGAGTTTGTAGTGTTTTCTCGCTTGTGAAATTTCCCCTCCAGCCTCATAAGCTAAACCCAGGTTGTACTCGTCTGCCGCAGTACGCTCATTCATACCTTGAATAAAAGCAATTGCCTCCTGATAAGCATTTCCTCTGATAAGTGTTACCGCAACGCTGTTTCCATCTTCTACAAGTAATTCCGCTGTTTCATGATAGGGGCTGATTTGTTTGACGTATTTCCGCGCAACCTGTCTTCCAAGTGTAATTTTTAAATCCAAGGAAGTTTGTGGAACATGAGCATTTTGTCTCAGGTTGAATCCTCTTGCAAAATATTCTGTTGGGTTTGTAAATGACAAACCTGCACGGTCAATTCTTGACAAAAAGGACTCAGAAAGAGTCTCATTTTGCTGATAATTTTTTAAAACGGCATTTTTAATTTGTATCGCCAAATGAGAAGTTTCGGGAGCGCCTCCCCATTTCCGGACAAAGAAAGTCCGAAAGTTTTGTGGAGGTATGACATTTTCCCCATCACTTTTCCGTAACAAAGAAAATTCAACTTCAAGTGCGGCTATTTGTTCCACATAAGGAGTTGCAATCAGAAAACCTGCTCCGGATGCTTCGGCTCCCATTGAAACCGCACTTGCCAGCAAAGATTGTTCAAGGGTGGCGCCTTTGTTTTTTATGTTTGTAAAATATGGAAGATTTTCCTCGGATTCAAAAATCTGCTCAACATATTTCACTTTTCCATGTAGAACAGCTACTTTTCCCGGATCCGGAAGCACACCGCTAAATCCTGTTTCCTCGCCCGTTGTATTGATCAATTGATACGGCGATTGCAGAGAAAGTTCATGTACAAGAGCAGCCCGGACCAAATCGGCGATTAAGATTGGTACTGACTTTTTAGCAGTGAACTTAGAGATGGTTGGTTTTAATAAGTTTTTTGAAGTCCACAAACTCGAGTTTGATCCGGATTCGACTGCGCTTGGTAATTTGATTTGTCCGGATACAATTTCAAAATTTCCAATTTCAATATAGTTAATATTCTCAACTTGTTGTACGGGAGGACGTTCAATTTGAAAACTGACTTTAGGGGCGCACGCATTGAAAAAAGTAGCGCAAAGGCAGAAAAATACTAAAGCTCTAAAATGAGCAGCAGTATCACTTTTCCGCTTTTCAGGGTTTATCATAATTTTCAAGAGAATTAGTTTCATAACATAAATAGTGCAAATGTAGATTTTTCCGGAACCATACTAACGTGATTCAAGCTGTCTCTGAAGTTGCGGGTGTTCACGACGTAGTCTTTCTATGCGTCCGAGTCCCTGCGCAAAAAGCAAATTTTCCGGATCGGACTGCCAGGCTTCTCGGTAAGTTGTAAGTGCGAGTCCATAATCCCCAACTGCTTCAAAGCAAAGTCCCAAGTTATAAAGATCATCAGGATCAGGATTATCGGCAGTCGCAAGTTGTAATTGTTCAATTGCTAAATCGAATGCACCTGCTTCAATTAAAATTTTAGCATTTTCAAAGTTTCCATCTGCAATAGAATAGCTGACAGTTTTTTCTGTTACGGCGACTCTACGGACAAATCCGCTCGCAATTGAAAGCGCCAAGTCCGCGATTATTTGCTCAAATGACGGTAGAACATCCTCGGAAGTTTCAATGGTGTCGGTCTTGGAAGGTTTCGATGATGCCAAAATAGAGCTAAAACTAGCAGCAATTTGCTGAAAACTTTCTACGGTTCTTCCTCCAATTTTCTGTGAGTAGGTTCGAGTTTCAAAAGTAGTCGCCACAACTTCCGTCGGCAGTAAACGAGTCATTTTTATTTCAAGTCCCAATGTACCATGAGTTGATTTGTAGGGCCACCAAACAACTTGATCGACTGTTAAGTTCAGTCCGTAACTGCTTCTGGAACGAGGCCGAAAATACTCTAAACCTTCTTTGCTTAAGTCAACTCCATCTGTACGTTCAATTTCCAGCCAGAGCTTTCCGCTGATCACCGCGTCAACATTTTGAGTTTTATAACCGCGTACTGAAACTAATTGTTGCAGGGCCGCATCGTTTTCCAGCTTTTCAAATTCATCTGTAAAAACTACTTTGAAGTATGGAGTTGCGGTTAACAGATTTATTACTCTTGCTCTTACTGAACGGCTAATCGATTTTTGTTGCTCCTCATTCAGTAAAACAGGGTGAGTTTTCCAGATGCCGTTCCGTTCAGTTTTATATTTCAGCAAAATCTGGCCAATCTCAAATCCGCCTACTGCGACATTTTTGATATCCTTAGTATTTATTTCCGCAGGTGAGAGTACAGTAAGTGTGGCTTTTGCGCAGCTCGTCAACATAAATGCGACGAAAAATAAAATAAATAAAGTTTGATTAAAGATATAGTTATTCATAAATTTGATGGGCTTATTTACTTTTGAGTTTGTTTGGCTAATGTTTTTGTTTCAGCAAGATAACGTCGTGTCCGTCCAACACCTTGCGCGTAAAGTTTTATGCCGGGACTTTTCTCAAGTGCGGTAATATAAAATCTGCGGGCATCTTCGTAATCTTCCCGACTGACTGCGCTCGCTTCATAGGCCAAACCTAAATTATACCAATCTTCCGCTTCGCGTTCTCCTTGCGGAATTGCTTCAATCAAATTCAGAGCTTGTTTGGATTTCCCCTCTTTGAGCAAATTCCCCGCTTCTGCTTTCCCTCCTTCGGCAACTTCTGCCGTAACCATTACCTTGTACGGCGAAATAGTACGGATGAATGAATCAAGAGTTTGCTTCACCAAAAGCCGAATTATCTGCCGTTTTTCTTTCGGTGGAAGGTCGTATATTTCCGGGATTGGCAAAGCCTTTGGTCCATAAAAAATCTGTTTGGGATTACTGCGTGAGGCCAAGGCAACTTGGCGAAAAGGAATCGGAAAAATGGGAATTCTGGTGATGCTGATCAGACTGCCCAAAGTAAGCGAAATCAAGTGGCTTTCTTTGATGTTACGGTAAGAATCCTTTTCCGTAATGCTTCGGCCAAAACTGGCTGAATCGGAGCGTATTGCAAATGTTTCTCTGCTCAGGCCAATCACGGTAAAACTAAAATTTGTCTGGGCGAAAAGCGAAAGATTTTTGTAATTATAAATCCGGACGACTTGGTTTTTAGGTGGAATAACTTCATTTAAACCTGCCATCGCAAATGCGGTTGAAAACGCCAGTTCAGCCACATTACTGGCAAATGCACCCTTCCGGCAAACATAACCTCTCCAATTATCCAAAGTAATCGCATCATCAGAAATTGAGGCCGCAGCCGCTGAAGACAATCTCCCACCGATTCCTCCCGTGCAAGTTGCAAGGTCAGTAAATTGTCCACGGTCAACTTCACCTCCACTGATGACCTCACCCTGAATTATGGCAACAGTTTCTTTTTCGGAATCAATTTGGCTCTCGTTAAAAGTCTTTACTACACTAACTTCGAAGCGTCCAAAACGATTGAGTTCCTTGGCGAGTTCTTGAAGTACTTGAGATTTAATACCAAGTTTGTCGTTTGATTCATCCACCAAATCTGCGCGAATAAAAACTTTTTTTACCTCACTCGGAATGGAAATTCTGGAAGGACGCTGTACTTCAAATTGAGAAAGTGTCAGTGTGCTACAGGCTGAGATGAGCACTGATGCACAAAGCCAAAAAAGAAGCCTGACAAATTTATTGTTTGTTGAAAAAATTATTTTCATGTTTGCATTCAACTTTCTAAAAGTTTGGGTAGTTCACAGCGAACACAACCTTGATGAAAGTTACGGCAAAAATCATGTTGAATTTGAATCAAACCTTGCCGATTTCCAAAAGTGTCCAGCTTTAGTTTAGGCGATTTTGGCAATTCTGAAAACCATAATCGTTTTTCCATGAAACGTATTTTGTTGTTTGATGCTTCTGCAGGCAAAATCATGAATAAGCGATAAAGCAATTTTTCCAGTTCAGGCTCCTTTTCGTGACGCGCAAATGCCAGAAAAAATGGCAAAACCGCATTTGCCCAAAGAATTATTTGACGGCCCTTTCCCACAAGTTGCGTGGAATGTGAAGGCTTCGATTTTCCCAAAACAAGATGTTGTTGCCAAACTTCCCATTCCGGAGTTGAAAATAGCTGCTCTGTTTCAAACAGAGCTTGCCGCCGTAATTTTTTTTCATCCGCAAAGTCATTCAAATTCTGTAACAATAGTAACCAGCGTTTGAGTAAACCATCATTTGCAACACGGTATAAATGGTGGAACATACCAAGCAGTCTCCGCTCAGGAGAATTTTGTGGACGGGACGCTTGTGAAATTTTCCCGGAAACTTTTGGATGTTCCGGAAGTTCCTGCCAGGCGGCCTTCCATTGTAAAAATTCATGGCGAACTGTGGGATCAGAAATTGTCAGTTTTTTGGTAAACAGACCACAGGCGCCAAACCAGCGTGAAAGCACAAGTGTCCGTGTTGTACGCTGGGGTTGTCGAAACAAGGGACGAAGTTTCCGAAATTGATATTGTTTTGCCAATTCCTCAAACACCTGGGAAAACGCTGAATAACCGAGTGATTTGAACAGCAACTGAAAAAGCAATTCCTCCGGATTCTGTTCTTCCCAGCGGTTCAGCAGCACTTGCGTTTTTTCTTGAATACGCTGTTCCGCGGCATGACCGATCACTCTTTTGAGCGTTTCTGCGCCATGCTCAACTGCCGCTACTCCGCAACGTCCCGGGAGTTCTTCGAATAGCTTCAAGTTTGCTCGGGCGTCCATTTCAGAGGTCGAGGGTTCTTTACTCAAAAAAGGAGCAAGTTCCAGTTCCGGAACATTTCGGCCATCTTCTCGTTCAATTTTACGCTGACCATGGTGGTAAAGGACGACGTGTAAAACCACCGAATTATAATCCGGATTTTTTTCATGTTGATGCGCAAACCATCCGGAAGAATCGACATGAATTTCCACCGCACCGAGAAGTGACTGCTCCCCAATTTGCAAGCGTGCTTCCAGAAAATCCGGTCCGCTTCCGGAATTATGCCAACCTGTAAACTCTATTTTTACTGCTTGTCCAGAAACCGTTTTCAGATTTTCCTGCGTAAAATCTTGTTCGGCCCAAATTTGTTGAATTGCCATTTCCGGAATGGAGAGCTTGTTTTTCATCAACGGTTAATTGACAAGATGAGAAAAAATACGTAAAATCTAAACTTAAATAATAAACCAGAAAGTAAAAAGATACAATAAAGTCAACTATGCCGACTCAATCCATTACTCCTGATGCTTCCGGATATTTCGGAGAATACGGAGGTAAGTTCATTCCGGAAATATTATACACCACATTTGACGAATTAATTGCTGCATTTTATAAGGCAAAGGCTGACCCCGAATTTTGGCAAAGTTATGTGGATGTGATGCAAAATTACTCGTGTCGTCCAACACCGATTACGCCGCTGGAAAATTTTGCAAAATCACTTGGTGGAAAGTTTCAGATTTTTTGCAAACGCGAAGATTTGAACCATACCGGTGCGCACAAAGCAAACAATTGTATGGGACAGGGTTTGCTCGTGCAGCGCATGGGTAAAAAACGTGTAATCGCGGAAACCGGAGCCGGACAACACGGCGTGGCAACCGCTACAATGGCTGCCAGAATGGGACTGGAATGCACGGTTTACATGGGCTCAGTTGATGTGGAACGACAACGACCGAATGTTTTTTGGATGGAACAACTTGGGGCGACTGTGATTTCTGTGACTGAAGGTGCGGCCACACTAAAAGATGCAATCAATGCCGCCATGCGGGACTGGGCGGAAAGTATGGAAACCACACATTATGTTTTGGGAACAACTTGCGGACCGCATCCTTTTCCTGAAATGGTGGCTTGGTTTCAGTCCATTATTGGACAGGAATCACGCGAGCAAATGCTTAAAAAAAATGGGAGACTTCCAGACAGAATCTATGCCTGTGTCGGAGGCGGCTCAAACGCAAGTGGTATTTTTCTGCCGTTTCTGGATGATAAAGCAGTGGAACTGATCGGTGTTGAAGCAGGAGGACGCGGTCTTGAATCCGGAGAACATGCTGCCCGTTTTTATGGAGGAACGGTCGGTGTCGCTCAAGGATACAAAACGTATTTTTTCCAGGACGATGAAGGTCAAATGCTGCACACGCATTCGATTGCGGCCGGATTGGACTACATTGGAGTTAGTCCTATTCTGAGTCATCTTCACGATCAAAAACGCATCCGTTTTACCGCTGCCACAGATGACGCGGTTATTTCTGCCACAAAACAACTCATTCGTACCGAAGGCATCATTCCGGCTTTGGAGAGCGGACATGCCTTTGCAGCGGTGATTGAAGAAGCACCGAGCATTCCGGATGGCACACAAGTTTTGATTAACCTTTCCGGTCGAGGAGACAAAGATATTTTCAATATTGCCGAAGCCATCGGTGACAAAAAATGGCAGGAGTTTTTGAAAGCAAAGGCAATGAGCCAATGAAAATAATTCTGTTTCATAATTTCAAATTTATAAGTAAATGAACCTGACAAAATATTTAAAAAACCGACTTGATCCACTTTACGGAGAAACAGAGCATCCGGAAACTAAACGCAAAATTCTGCTGATGACCCATGTTGTGGTGGGTTATCCATCTTTGGAAGCAAACTGGAAAATGCTGGAGGCGATGGGTGAGGCGGATGTGGATTTGGTAGAATTGCAAATGCCTTTCAGCGAACCAAGCGCGGATGGGCCGCTTTTTGTTAAAGCAAATCAAGAGGCTCTTCGGAACGGCATACGCTGGAAAGATTATTTTGATTTGATGCAGCGCACCAGCAGCAAATTTGATTTTCCGGTGCTGATGATGGGTTACTTCAATACAACATTTGCTATGGGATATGAAAACTATTGTGCGAATATCCGGAAAAACGGCGGAGAAGGTTTTATCATTCCGGATTTGCCCTTGGAAGAATACGGCGATTTGTGGCTGCACAGCCAGAATCAGAAACTTGATTCGATCATGCTTTGTACTCCAACTAACACAGAGGAGCGTTTGCGGAAAATCTGTGCGCGTGGCAGCGGTTTTATTTATTGTGTTGCTAGAAAAGGAGTTACCGGAAAAAACACGGATTTGGGCCAAAGTGCGGAGAACTTTTTACAGCAATGTCGGCAATACACTGATTTACCTCTGGCTTTGGGATTTGGTTTGTCTGAACCGGATGATTTGCGGAAATTGCATGGAAAAGCGGATATTGCTATCGTTGGTTCTGCTTTGCTGAAAACCTGGGAAGCCGAAGGTGAGAACGGTTATCGCAAACACTTGATGTCACTGGCGGCAGCCAGAGAATGAATTGCAACTCAATGTCTGTACTTTTAGTGACGCCAAAATCAAAGCCCACGAAAATGATGGACCACAAATTATTCCCAATTACTTGGCCGGTAAAATTGGCGTAATTGTTAATTTCCACCTCAAATAAACCCATGTCCGTTCCGCAAGTAGAAACTCCGATGATGCGCCAGTTCAACGCCATCAAACGGGAACATCCGGATAAACTCCTGTTTTACCGGATGGGTGATTTTTACGAAATGTTTGGAGATGACGCGATTGTGGGAGCCAAAGTATTACAAATTGCCCTTACTTCACGTGACAAAAAAAAATCATTGCCGATGTGTGGTGTGCCTTATAGAGCCTATGAACAATACTTAAACAAGCTGACGGCGGCAGGTTACAAGGTGGCCATTTGTGAGCAAATGGAAGATCCTGCCAAAGCACAAGGTCTGGTTAAACGAGATGTTGTCAGGGTTGTTACTCCCGGAACTACAGTTTCTCCTCAATTGATTGATCCGTCCCGTAATCATTATTTATTGGCAATCAATGTGGTTTTACGATCCCAATGTTTAGGTATTGCCTTCGCTGATCTTTCCACTGGCGAATTTGAAGTAGCAGAGTTTAATTTAAATGAAACTCACCGTTTCTACGATTTTCTTGCCCAACTCACTCCCCAAGAAATTCTTTTGACACAAAGCCGTTCTGAAGCAGAATCTCTGTTTCTGGAGGAACTTGTGCAGCGTATGACACAACTACTTGACAAGGAAAATATTTCTGATTCGAGGTCAGCCGTCTCTCCGGAAAAGGAGGCAGGTTTTACTGATGGACAGGTCTTTCCATCAACGGGGTTATTTAATTTTATAGATCCTTATCATTTTGATCCGGAGGCAGCCAAACGTAATTTGAAAGCACATTTTGAAACTCTTAATCTTTCCGGATTTGGTGTAGATGATTTGCCGCATGGAATTTCTGCTGCCGGTGCGTTACTGCGTTTTTTGGAGGAAACTCAAAAATGCGACTTGAGCCATTTTACAGCATTGCGACGGCATGCTTTTGAAAAAACAATGCTTCTTGATGAGGCAACTGTAGCAAATCTTGAATTGTTTGAAAGTCAGTCTGGAGTTAGAAAACACACGCTTTATCATATACTTAATCAGACACAGACACCAATGGGCGCTCGACTTTTCAGGCAGTGGTTGCGTCAACCCTTACTTGAAATTGAGGAAATTAATCAGCGTTTTGATTCTATCGATGAGTTCCGGGTTAATTTTATGCTCTGTGAGAAATTTCGTGAAAGTCTGAGTTCAATCCAGGATTTGCCGCGTATAATGGGGCGCATTACTTTACCTATGGCCGGAGTAAATGATCTTGTGGCTTTACGTGAATCATTGGAACCGGTGCAGAAACTGCCTTCATATTTGTCAGAATTGCAATCGCCATTGTTAAAAATAATTGCCGAAAATTTTGATCCACTGACCGATTTGTTAGCTTTGCTCCATCAACGTTTGCTGGAAACTCCTTCTTTTAAACTGAGGGAAGGTGGTTTTATCGCATCCGGAGTTTCAGCGGAACTGGATGAGTTGCGTGATATTTCCAGAAACTCTAAGCAATTTCTGAACGAAATGCTGCTGCGAGAACGTGAAAGGACTGGGATCAGCTCTTTAAAATTAAGTTACAACAAAGTTTTTGGCTACTACCTTGAAGTCAGCAATGTTCATAAAACTTCAGTTCCAGACGATTACATCCGCAAACAGACTTTAGTCAATGCGGAACGTTACATCACGGCCGATCTCAAAGAATTTGAGGAAAAAATTCTGACAGCAGAAGAGCGAATCGGTGAATTGGAATATGAGCTGTTTCAGCAGTTAAAAACAGAACTCAATTCACACATCAGACGTGTTCAGCAAACCGCGCAGGATATTGCCGTTGCGGATTCGTTGGCAGGATTGGCGTATGTTGCGGAACACCACCATTATGTCCGGCCAATTTTGCAGCCTCTGCAGGCTCCTAGAAAATTATTTTTGAAAGACAGTCGTCATCCTGTGATTGAACAAATTGATTTGGGCGAAGTGTTTGTGCCGAATGATTTGGATTTAGCAGAAACAAAATGCCGCATCATGTTGATCACAGGCCCAAACATGGCAGGAAAATCAACTTACATGAGACAAGTTGCGCTGAACGTCTTGATGGCACAATGCGGAAGTTTTGTGCCTGCATCGAGTGCGGAATTATCCGTTGTTGACCGCATTTTTACGCGTGTTGGCGCATCAGATAATCTGACACTCGGCCAAAGTACATTTATGCTGGAAATGAACGAAGCAGCCGCTATCTTAAACAATGCGACTGACCGAAGTTTGATTATACTTGATGAAATTGGGCGTGGAACGAGTACTTTTGACGGCATCAGCATTGCCTGGGCAATTGTAGAACATTTACAAAAATTGAGTGCACTGACGCTTTGTGCCACACATTACCATGAATTGACTGCGCTCTCGCAAGAATTGGATGCGGTTGAAAATTTCAGCGTACGTGTTGAAGAAGAAGGTGAGCAAATAGTTTTTTTGCGTAAAATTGTTTCTGGAGAGGCTGATAAAAGTTATGGAGTACAAGTGGCAAGACTGGCTGGACTCCCAAAAAGTGTGGTCAAACGTGCGCTTGTTGTGATGGAACAATTGGAAGAGACGTCAATGGTCCACCATTTGCCTATACCTATAGATAAGACAGAAAAAAAAGATGATTTTATAGCTGAAGTAGGTGACAATTCGAGCAGTTTATGGAATGCGTCCGTTGATTCAAATCCTCAATTGTCCTTGTTTCCGGAAGAATCTCTCTATCTGGATGAGTTACGTAAACTGAATTTGAATGACATGACACCTTTACAGGCTCTTAATTATTTGCATGAATTTACTGATAAACTGCGAAACTGAGCAAAGAAACAGTAAGTTATAAATCTTAAATTAAATCCTAATTAAAAAAATGCGAATTGCTGTTTACCCTACAAGTGCAAATCCTCCGACTTATGGACATGCAGATATTTTGGTGAGAACATCTAAACAGTTTGATCATGTTTTTTGGTCAGCTGCGATGAATGCCGAAAAGCATTATATGTTTGCCGAAGAAATCCGCGTACAGATGATGAATGAATATGTGCAGCACTTTAATTTGAAAAATGTCACAGTTGAAGCTTTCAGAGGCTCAACTATTCGCTACGTGCAGGATCGAAAAGCGCAGGTAATTGTAAAAGGCTTACGGAGTTTAGAGGATTTTCAGGGTGAGTTTCAACAGGCAGTGGGAAACAAAGGTATTGATTCAGAAATTGAAACATTCTGCTTATTTGGGAAACCGGATCTTTTTGCAATCAGTTCAACTCTTGTTCGTGAATTAGCATTTATGGGCGAGTCGATAGAAGCTTATGTTTTACCTTCAGTGGCAAAAATTGTGATTGAGGCCATCAAGAAAAACCAAAGTTAAAAACTGAAAAATTATTATTTTATGACATTATTCAAGCTACGTCTGGATTATCTGCTATTTGGCGGATTAAGTTTTGCCTTGCTGTTGTCAATGCTGACCGCTGATTTTCAGGATCCGACGTTTTTTAATCAGTTATATCCTTCTGCAGGAATCCAAAACTGGACCGGCTTGATTGGAGCGTTAATTGGAGGTTCCTTGCTGGAAATTTTCGGACCGTCAACTTTGCTGCTTCCGTGGCTTCTTCTCCGCACAGCTCTGCACCAACCTCGTAAAATTTCTGTCTTGGCCGGAATTTATTATGCGTATGTTCTCGTTTTTCTGCTTTCAATATTTCATGAAATCGCACTTCAGTCCGGTCTTATTCAATCGGTTGACTTAGGTATTTTCTGGCAAACTGGATATGCCGGCAAGTTGGCAGTAAAATGGCTGGAGCAATCGTTCAATCTCGCATTAAGTTTGTCTGCTTTAGCTGCCATGTTTATTTTTTCGATATTTCGGATGTATCAGTTACTTTCACCACTGCCTTTTTTGGCAGCGGTATTGACTGGCGCACAAAACTTTCTCAACATGTTAGTCTACAAAATAAGTCCTCCGCCCATTACAGAAAATCTTCAGGCCGCACAATTGCCTAACTTTAAGTGACAGGTCCGTTTAGTGGAAAACACTTTCGTTTTGTAAATCTGTAAGCGTAAGAAAAATCTAAACCGCCAGGACTATTTGCTCTTCCAGACCTTGATTATTTCACGGAAGCAAGTCATTCTGAATCCATAACTCTGAGTCTGTCCTAGTTCTGTGTACAGTCAGAAATTTTTGTAACTATTGAAGAACAAGAAAAAATGGAGATTAAGATATTTTACTGTGTGGTTTGAAACTACGAGCCCAGCGCGGTCAGTTTGGCTGCGGAATTAAAAAAATCATTTGAAGTGGAATCCGAACTTATTTCTGGTGAAAGGGGGGACTTTGAAGTGGTTGTTGATGGGAAAAAAGTATTTTCCAAGAAAAAACTGGCAAGGTTTCCGGAGCCTGGAGAAATGACAAAGATTATCCGGAATTGATTGTATCAATTGATACACAACTAGAACTAAACACCGCAAACGGTAAAGAACCCAAGTCCTCACAAAATCAAGTGGTTTGACATCAATCTGTCAAACCATAGTATTTTTGGAGTATTTTTTCACCAGTGGAAAAAGGCAGGTTGGTTAATCCTGAAAAATAGTTCCTTTTGCTTATGCGGAAAAATCTCAGAAATCGGCTTTTAGAGCCGCACGGATTTCACGCTTGAGATCTTTGTTGCGCTGTTTTGCTGCGGCTTCACGCTTCAGACGTTTTGCTAAAGATGGCTTGCAGTGATATTTTCGTTTCTTAATTTCTTTAAAAAGTCCCTCTCTAATCAAGGTGCGTTTTAGTTGCATCATTGATCTGCCGACGTTTCCGTCGCGAACTTCTACTTTAATTGGCATGTACTACCTGTTTATGTTAAAAAAATATTAATTTGAACGTATCAAAACCACTTATTATGAATTACAAATCAGACAAAGGCAAACTATTTTATGGTGTTTTTTCTGTTTTTTCATCAGGCGCAGGAAGCGCAGCCCTTTTTTTCAACTCAAGTAATTCCATGTCCATATCAGTAGAATCATGTTCCAACTCTTCAAATTTACTTTCCAAACTATCTTTACCAGATTCTAAGCTGATTTCCTGATAAGCCTCTGCTCTGGCCTGAATATTTTCTACCTTTTCTTCCATTCTCTCAATTGTTTCCATTGTACCGGAAGTGTCACCCAGCCCTTCAATGGTTTGATATATTTTTTCTTGGGCTTCTGCCTGTTTTTGTTTTGCGGTTAAGATACCTTTCTTACGTTTAATCTCATCAATTTTATCTTCGAGAGTCTGGTAACTCTTCCGGAGGGCATCCGCATTATTTTTATGCATTACCAGTTGTTTATCAAAATCTGCCGCACGTTTAAGATATTCATTTTTCCGTGTCAGGGCTTCTTTTGCCAAATCATCTTTTTCATTTTGCACAGCCAGGACGGCCTTTTGTTCCCATTTTTCTGCTTCTTTATGTTCTTTTTCTGTTTCGCGTTCCAGACCTTTTTGTAAAGCTAACGCTTCTGTCATTTGCTGTTTTGCTTTCCGTTTTTGGGTTTCCAAATCAGCAAGCATTTGTTGAAGCATTTTTGCAGGATCTTCTGCTTTGTCCAGCATGTCATTGGCGTTTGAGCGAAAAAGATTGAAAAGCCTTAAGATGATGCCCATATTTTTTGATAAATGAAGGTTTTAGAAAAGTTGTTTACGTTTGTTTGATGGCAGTATATTAAGTGCTTCCCGATACTTTGCGACTGTTCTGCGCGCGACTTTTATCCCACTTTGCCTTTCAAGAATATCCGCAATTTGTAAATCAGTGTACGGTGATTTCAAATTTTCTTTTTGCACCATTTGCTGAATCATGTCTTTTATCCGTTTTGAAGAAACAGCCTCTCCTCTACCTTGATCAATACCGCTGGTAAAGAAGTATTTTAATTCAAATATTCCTTGAGGTGTATGCACATATTTGTTGGTGGTAATTCGACTCACTGTTGATTCATGCACTTCAATATCTTCAGCAACATCCTTTAGTACAAGAGGTCGCAAAAAATGAATTCCATGCTGAAAGAATTTTTTTTGAAAACGCAGAATGCTTTTTGTCACTCGGTAAATAGTTTTTTGTCTTTGTTCAATACTTTTTAGCAACCATTGACCTGCTTTTACTTTTTCTAATATATAATCTTTTGTGAGGCTCCCATCGTCTTCCATGGTGTTACTCAAATCTTTATAATAATTGCTGATTCGCAAACGAGGCATGCCCGCAGAGTTTAGCGCGACTTTATATTCGCCATCTTTTTGATAAATATAAACATCAGGAATTATGTAATGATGTGAAGGATTTGCGATGAATTCTCTGCCCGGTTTTGGCTCAAGTGACATTATCAAACGATATGATTCGATCACTTGTTCAATATCTTGTTTTTGTCTGCGTGCAATTTTTTTGAGATCCTTCGATTCGAGCAGTGCCATATCCTGTTTGACAATGCGCGAGCACAAAGATTCGCGTTCACCCAAAATATCCATCTGAATTAAAAGGCATTCCTGTAGACTTCTGGCACCGACTCCATTTGGATTGAATTTTTGTATAATTCCCAATACATGTTCTACGAAAGCGCAAGCCACGGTTGAAACTTCAGGTTTTTTTGCCTCTTCTTCCGGAATTTCTTCGTATTCTTCTAATTCGGAAAGATCATCTTTTAAATTTTTTCTCTTATGAGTTGTTTTTCCTGACTGAAACCGCAGGTCTAATAAATCCGGATCAATTTCAGGCAACTCCGGAAGTTCACCGCTTTTGTTTGTTGTGATGATTTGATTATACAAATCCTGTTGTGATTCCATCAATTCACGTATACTTGTGACGAGAAATCCATCATCATCTATATTGCCGATCAGATACGCCCCTGTTTTATATTCAAGAGGAGTCAGTTCTTGCATGTCTAACTGCCAAACCAGGTGATCTGCCAACGACTCTGTTTGTGCGGCCGTAGCCTCGATTGAAGGACTTTCTTCATCATCAGAAGCAATGTTATACCGACGTTCCTGGTAACCTCCAAACTGTTCTACCTGTTCAATATACTGCTGCCAGTCAATTTCATCCTGATCCTTATTTTCATGTTCATTTTCACGTGCAGTTTCGAAATCTTCCGTATCGGAAACTACTTCCGGACTTTCCGCAGTTTCTGCTGTTTCAGGAGAATCTTCTGATTTGTTGGGAAAGGTGTCCATGTCAATACCTTCTTCAAGAACTGGATTTTCGATGAGAGTTTGTTCAATTAACTCTTCCAGTTCTGCTCGTGACAATTGCAATAGTTTGATAGCTTGTTGCAGCTGTGGTGTCATGATCAGCTGCTGGCTCATCTTCATTTGCATTTTCATCTGCATTGCCATGAATCCTCGCTATCCTAACTTACACGTTTGTGAAACTATTTTCAAAAGATACTTTTATGGATGGTACTAAATTACCTGCTAATAGTTTCGCTCTATGTTGGTGTAAAAGTCAAACCTACATCGTGAAAGAGGTTCCGAGGTACACTTTCCGAGCCTGATCATTTTCAACCAATTCTTCAGGAGTTCCTCCTATCAACAATTCACCTTCGTTCATAATATAGCCGTAATCAATAATTCCGAATGTTTCTCTTACATTATGATCTGTAATTAAGACACCGATGTTGCGTTGTGCAAGTTGCTGAACGATCGTTTGAATATCTGCAACAGCAATTGGATCAACACCGGCAAAAGGTTCATCCAGCAACATGATCGCTGGTTCAAGCACCAATGCACGAGCAATTTCCGCACGCCGACTTTCACCTCCGGAAAGAGCGTATCCTTTTATATTTCGTACATGTTGTATTCCCAGCTCATGTAGCAATGAGTCTAGACGTTCCTGTTTTTCAGTACGACTTAGCGGAAGCATTTCCAAAACGGCGTTCAGGTTTTCCTCAACAGTGAGTTTCCGGAAAATGGAACGTTCCTGAGAAAGATATCCGAGTCCTGCTTTTGCGCGCTGGTGCATAGGATAACGGGTAATGTCCTGTCCGTCTAAATGAATTGTTCCCTCGTCCGGACGCTGCACACCAACTATCATATAAAATGTAGTGGTTTTTCCTGCGCCGTTTGGACCGAGCAGACCAACAACCTGACCTTGAGCAACTTCAAGTGAAATACCTTTAACCGCATGTCTGCCCTGATAAGATTTTTTCAGATTAGTGGCCTCTAATTTCCTTGCACTCAAACTATGTCCTCGGGTAACTCTGAATTGACAAAAATTGAAATTATTTGTATAATGTCTTCTGTTTTAGATAATTTTGATTGTAGCAGAAAGAGAACAATATGCCAATCTATGAATACCTCTGTAAAAGTTGTGGGTATGATTTTGAAGAAGTACAAAAATTCAGCGACCCTTCGCTGGAAGAATGTCCTGATTGTGGAAAAAACAGCGCTGAACGCCAAGTTTCTATGAGTTCATTCCACCTAAAAGGTGGCGGTTGGTACAAAGATGGATATGCAAACAAAAATGCTCAATCTGAAAAATCAGAAAAATCTTCAGAAGAAAAAAGTTCCAGTAAAGATAAAGGAACGTCCACCTCAGAAAAGTCTTCTACTGTTGAAAAGTCGAAAACCACAGAAAAGAAAGAATCATCTTCAAATAAAACTTCTAAAACTTCGAGCAAAGAAAAAGCCGCATAAATCCAAGCTCTTCTGCTTACTTTCAATGTAATCCTACTCATGCGATTGTTTTTCAGACATACTTTAATTTTAGTCTGGAAAGATGTTCTGATCGATTTACGGCGCAAGGATAACTTGCTGTCCATGTTATTGTTTGCAATTTTGACCTTGCTGGTTTTTCAATTTGCGCTAGGTGAAGAACCTAAAATGTTTTTGATGGCACTTCCAGGAGTAATCTGGATTGTGTTTCTGCTGAGTGGAGTGCTTGGACTGGGAAAGTCTTACGTGCAGGAAATGGAAACAGGTTGCATGGGAGGCTTGTTAACGGCTCCGGTGGATCGTAGTGTTTTGTTTTTAGGAAAAATGCTGGCCAACACTTTGTTTCTTCTGTTCAGTCAGCTTCTGTTTATTCCGTTATGCCTCTTTCTGTTTGAAATTGAGGTCAGAAACTGGCTGGAATTGTTTCTGGTTTTACTTCTTGGTACAGTTGGATTTAGTTCATTAGGAACCTTGCTGACAGCAATGACTGCTACAGTACGTGGCAAAGAAATGCTGTTGCCAATTCTGATATTCCCACTGATGATTCCAAGCCTTCTTTGCGTAGTACGTCTCACGGAGTTCCTTTTTTTTGGATCCCATCCTGAAGAAATCTGGTCTTGGTGGAAATTGTTGTTGGGTTTCGACGTTGTTCTCTTTACTCTGTCTCTTTTGGGGTTTGAGTTTGTTGTTGAAGAATAACAATTTCCTGATAAAATCTCTTGCAATATTTCACTTTCCAGCTAGAATAAAGAGCCTTAATTACTGGTTGTTTTGGGGCGTAGCCAAGTGGTAAGGCATCGGGTTTTGATCCCGTGATTCGAAGGTTCGATCCCTTCCGCCCCAGCCAGTCATTCCAGCATTTAGCATCCACTTTCATCTCCTTCAGTCCATCCTGCAAAGGGAATATCTCTCCCGAAAAATGACTGAAATTTCAAGACTCAAATTCATTCAATGGCGCCCTATTGGTGTATGTGATACTGGTGCGGGAAAAGAACGTAAGGCCAAGATGTTTGCGAGGCACGATCTGGCCTGTGTGACGGATCCAGAAGTCAAACGTGAAAACTGGCGTCAACAACCCAAAGTTATGGAACTGATTCAGCGATACGCAAGCGAAGTGGCTGAGCTTTCAACTTTGACAAATGGAATGCAGTCGCCAGAAATCGCGGAAATTAAATTGGTTGGCGCAGTTCTCGGTCACGATCAAACACCAAACCTGAATCAGGAATCTGAGGAAGGAAGAGTGCAGTTTTTTCAGGTCAGTTTCCGAGACGGAAAAACGAAAAAAACTTCAACCAAAAAATGGAAAAAATGGTTGAAATGGATTCTACTTGCAATTGGTGCTATGATAGGAGCAATCTTGATAATATTGATTATAAACCGAGTAGCACTGTTCACTTTAAAAAAAACACAGCAGTCCGCTGAAGCTTGTAGTTCAAACAGACAGACAATAGCATATACTGAAGAATTACGAGAAATAAGAAAATCTGTACGGGATGAGTTAGATCGTCTTCCGGCATGGTTAACTTTCAAGGAGGCTCGTGTGCATTGTGCGGGAGGCAGGATGGGTCTTGATCAGCAGGAGCAACGTTTACTAAAGTGTTTGTTGACAGTTCGAAACCGTACTAAAAATATGTCTTCAAATGTACAACCTAATCTAAACCAAATAGAAGCTTGTGCCAGAACGCTTTGTCTACAAAATTTTCAGCATTTAGCTTCATCATGTAAACGGTTATAAGCTTATTAAGTAGTTTAATGTTGATTTGAAAACGATCTAAGCTTAATTTTTTTGTGTGTGGTATTAGCTGAAAGCAAAATAAAAAACTTCTGCAAAAAATTTTAAAAAAGAAATTCTTAAGTTATTTGAAATACAAAAGACATGATTGACAAAAAGCACATTGGTTACGAATTCCTTCCCATCACAGTACCTGTTGAGGAGGGGCGATTAAAATTTATTGCAAAAGCACTTGGAGAAACCAGAGATATTTATACAGATCCGGATGCCGCAAAAGCAGCTGGACTTCCGGGATTACTGGCTCCACCAACCTTTCCGTTTATGTTGGAAATAGATGCGCTGGATTTGGTGAATTTCATGGCATTGCTAGGAGAGACTCTTGAAAAATTATTGCACGGAGAAGAAAATTTCAGCTACTACGCACCAATTTACGCCGGTGAGAAAATTACTGTCCGTAAAACAATTACTGATATAATTGATAAAAAAGAAGGTACTTTGCAATTCGTGATTTCTGACAACACTTTCACCAATCAAGATGGTAAAATTGTCGCAGAAACGCGCACCAATTATGTTTTTAGGCATAAATGAAACAAAACATGACTTTACCAACATTTGACTCAGTTAACGTGGGAGACGAAATTCCTTCACTGTCCACGCCTCCAATCTCGCGGCATACCCTGGCACTTTACTGCGGTGCTTCCGGGGACCATAATCCAATTCATGTGGATCTTGATTTTGCAAAATCATCTGGACTGGATGACGTGATCGCACACGGAATGCTCTCTGCGGGATATCTCGGCAGGATGCTCACCAATTGGGTTCCTCAATCTGCTCTCAGGAGCTGGAAAAACCGTTTCACTGCAATGACTCAGATTGGGGAAAGTGTTACTTGCACTGGAAAAATTGTGGAAAAATTTGAAAAAGATGGAGAAAATTTTGTCCGTCTTGAAATTCAGACGAATACGCCAGAGGCACAGACAATTGTTGCTGAGGTTGTGGTCGTATTAGCTTAAAATGTCCTCTCCGCTTTCAACGTTAAAAATTCTCGATTTTTCGAATTTACTGCCGGGGCCTTTTGCATCTATGATGCTGGCTGATTTAGGCGCAGAAATTTTACGGATAGAGTCACCAATACGTCCTGATTTAGTGAGAATGATGCGGCCAAAAATTAATGGTAGTTCTGCAACTCATGCTACACTAAATCGCTCTAAAAATTCATTAGCTTTAGACCTGAAACATCCTGGTGCTGTTAAAATTGTTCAACAATTGGTAGGTAAATATGATATTGTTTTGGAACAATTTCGTCCGGGAGTAATGAAGAGACTCGGGTTGGATTATGAGGAACTCCGCAGACACAATCCTGCGCTAATTTTTTGTTCTCTCACTGGCTACGGGCAAACCGGACCTTACCGGAACCGTGCCGGACACGATCTCAATTATCTCGCCTTATCAGGAGTCAGCAATTACAGTCGTCGAAAAAATGAATCTCCTGTGCCATTGGGTATACAGGTCGCGGATGTTGCGGGAGGCTCATATCATGTGGTTATGGGTATTTTGGCCGCAGTGGTTCATCGACGGCAAACTGGAGAGGGACAGGCCATTGATATCAGCATGTCAGATGCAATGTTCAGCATGAATGTTTTTGAAGGCGCAAACTGGTTGGCTGGCGCTCCGGAAGCTCAACCGGAATCGACTTGGCTCAATGGTGGAACTTTTTACGATTATTATCAAACAAAGGATGGACGCTGGATTTCAGTAAGTAGTTTGGAACCTCAATTTTTTACGGCTTTGCTAAGCGCAATGGAACTTCCGGAAACTTTGCTGCAAACGTCATTGGATGATCCGGAAGCACAAAAGGGATTAAAAAATATACTCCGGAAAAGGTTTTTGGAACGTTCCTGGACAGAATGGGAAACTGCTTTTGCTGACACTGATACGTGTGTTGAATTGGTTTTGGAATTTACGGAAGCAATGGAACATCAGCAGTTTAAGGCCAGAGAAATGATTGCGGATGTTCCTGCATCAGATGGATCATCTCAAAAACAAATCGCATCGCCTTTTAAGTTTTCTGTATGCAAAGCGGAATATCGTCACGTTGGCGTAGAGCTTGGTGAGCAAACGGATATGGTCTTGAAAGAACTCGGATATACTGCTCAACAAATCGAAAAACTTAAAAATGATGGTGCCTGTGCAGACAATAAAAATCATTAATTGTGGTACAAATGCGTAAAAAGTCTGAGTTGACTTCTGTCACCGGAAAGCTGAATTTGCGCTACATTTTTGGAATGAAGCTGCGTAACTTTAGACAGGAAAAAAGTTATGGACTGAAGGAACTTGCGGCACTTACAGGATTATCCGCGTCTTATATAAATGAAATTGAAAAAGGTAAGAAATACCCAAAAGCAGAAAAAATAATGATGCTGGCGGATGGATTAGGTGTGGATTACGATGATTTAGTTTCAATCAGCATGACCGGCCGACTGGGTCAAATATCAGAATTATTTTTTTCTTCTTCAGTTCTGGGTTCGTTTCCTTTTCAGCTTTTTGGGATCACATTTGAAAATGTGATGGAACTTTTCACAGCGTCACCCAAGAAAGCCGCAGCTCTGATCAGCACTTTAATGGAAATTTCGAGAGCGTATGATATGAATGTTGAGCAGTTCTTTTTGGCGTCTTTGCGGGCCTATCAGGAAATGCACAACAATTATTTTGAGGAGTTTGAAGAATTGGCGGAGCAGTTTGCCATTAAGCAGAAATGGACACGATTTCCTCCACCAACTCGAAAAGAATTGATAGAGACTCTCCGTCAACTTCACGGAATTGAAGCAAGAGTTGTCGATTTCTCAAAATATCCTGAATTATCGGGGCAACGTTTTATTTTCTTGCCGGGAAAGCCTTCACAATTATTGTTAAATGATCAGCTTGCTCCATCACAGCATGTTTACTCAATGGCCTTACAAATTGGCTATTCCGAGTTAAAAATCCGCAAGCGTCTCAGAACTTCTCCCTGGAAAAAATTCGACAGCTTTGAACAGGTAATGGACAATTTTAAAGCATCTTATTTTGCGGGTGCCTTGATGATAAATCGTTTTCAGGCTGAGGAAGAAGTTAAAGAAATATTTCAGTCTGAAACGTGGGATGGTGACGCTGTTTTAGAATTGCTGAAACGCCATGAAGTTACTCCGGAAACATTTCTACACCGTCTCAGTCAGATTCTTCCCGGACTTTTCAAAATCACAGAATTACATTATTTACGTTTTGAAAATGTGGTTGGAAAAAATGAAATTCAACTAACCAAGGAATTGAACATGCCAAGAACTTTGGTGCCGAGCGGTGTACGCTTGAATGGGCATTATTGTCGGCGTTGGTTACCGGTGTCGCTACTCAAAGATTTAGAAGCAGAACAGCGAAAGGACAAGCCTCAAAAAATACTAATTCGTATTCAGAGAGCACATTTTATGGAGAGTGGAGATGAAGTTCTCTTTATTTCTATAGGACGCGCACTGCGATTAAGCACGAAAAAGAACCGCTGTGTCTCACTCGGATTGAGGATTGATAAAGCTTTGAAAGGTAAAGTTAAATTTTTAAATGATCCTCAAATTCCAGTTATGGAAGTTAATCAAACTTGTGAGCGTTGTCCTTTGGATGACAGTCAATGTTCTGTCAGAACTGCACCGCATAGTGTTTATTCGAGGGAAAATAAAGAGGAACTTTTGAATCAAAGACTGGAACAACTGGTCACCGATTATCGGGGCAAAGTTCTGAAAATTTGAGACAGCTCAAAGCGGATAATAGTAATTCAGATAAATCGTGTGTAATTGACTTTGTTTTAAAAAAGGACTGGAAGCGGAAGCTGTGAGGAAAGGGAGTTGTTGTCCTACAGAAAAACGATAATAGATCAATAAATTAGAGGTGACGAAATATGAAACTCCGGTTTCTATTCCAAGTGCGATTTCATCCTTATAGGAGTCATTACTTTCAGTGCCGGCAAAACGAGTTTTGGTAAATTGCAAACCTGCGCCATAGTGCAAATAAAAGTCACGGTTGAATTTCGGATATTGGCTATACCAGAAATTATTTTGAATAACTTCCAGTTTTTGGCCGGTTTCACCTTGGTAAGTAAAAGAATTTGAATGCTCAACAATCGAGATTTGCCGTTCATATTCTACAACTTCCTCATCCCAAAAATAACCCAAATTAAAACCGATTCCGTTTGCAGTACCATCTGAATCCGAAATAATCACAGCATCCGCAACTTCAAGCTTCACCTTTCGGAACCCAACACCAAAATAGAATCCTAGCCATTGTGCGGAAGTTCCGGAGACAAAAAAATCTGGCTCCTGAGTTGCCGTCCGTGTTTCTAAACTGCGCACTTCCATTTCGCTAAGTTCTGCCGAATCCGCTTCTTGCGCAAATATTATACCTGTAAAAACAATAAAGTAGGAAAATATCAGCAAGAGTAAAATTCGCTTGTGTGCAGCCGAATTCTTTTCGTTTATGGAAGTTTTTAGGTAATTGTTGTTTTTCATATCTCTAATCTAAATCCGGCAAAATTTGTTCTGGAATCGAAATGCCGCCCAGGTTAATGTAAGCATAGAGAGTCCGGTCTATATATTCTTGTTCTCGTCCGCTGCTGGATAATGTTTGGCCGACATTTTCTGTCAGAGCAAGCCGGATATTCCAACAGTCAGGACGGTAATCCAAAGTGAAAGCACTGGAACTCAGACGTCGCCGAAAGGTATAACTGTCTGCATCTAAATTCACTGTTCCGGAAAATCCAAAAGCGAGTTCGCCACTTGCTTCAAAGCTGTTACTGAAACCAAATGTGTTAGCAGCCGCAATATCATTTCCAAATGGTGTTTGATAAGCATCTTCGTTGTTCCTAAAATTTACTGACGCTTTGTTGTGTGTACTCAAACCAACACTTACCGCTGCGGAATATTCCACCACTTGGCGTTTCTGATGGTGATAACGATTGAACAGGTTGATTGAAAACGCTTTTCCGGGAGTGAAGTTCAAAATAGTCCGTAGTGGTAACAATGGTTGCCCAGACTCAGTCTCATTTCCTTTAACATCAGGACCGATTGGCTCAAAATACGGATCCTTTTTTAAGACATCATAATGCTGAACAAAATTCAAACTTGCCAGGGTCGAGCTTTTTCCTTCACGGGTTTGACCACGTGCCTGGCTATTCAGCAGTGGAATTACACCTTTTTCTGCATAAGCAAGAATGGAGGCCTTTTGTTGAGCACTTATTTTCTCACCTGTTAATCTGCCTAACTGCTCAAGAAATAATTTTTCGGAACCAAATTCTTGTCCAATAATCTGTTCTAATTTTCGAATCAAGATAGGATCCAGTTGATTCCTCCTCATTCTGTCCAATGAGAGAGATGTTAATTTAACGCTCCGCTCATAGAAACGTCGTTTGGCAAGTAAAACGTTATCCAGTCGAAAAGTTGCCAATCTCCGGGTTGAAAGCGTTCCTCCAAAAGGAACTCCGGAATCAGATATTTGTTGAACATCTTCAATGTAATCATACTGTAAACGTGGTATTATCAAGTGTTTGAAGCGGCTAAAAATTCCGGATTCCTGCGTATAAATCCGAGAAAATGTTGTGTTGATTTCTGCTTTAGCATCCAATACTTGGAATCCATATTCGTCATCACTTCCGGACACATCCGGATCACGAACTTTGTAACGGGAAATTTGTTTTCCTATATTAAGGCTGCCGTCAAAATGTTGAAAAAGTGGAAATTGAAAATTCAGTCTGGGTGTGGCGGTTACCCCCTCACCGTTGTATCCCTGCACTCTGTAATAGCGCACGATAGAGCCACTGACTGTGCGGGTCAAAGTTGTTTTACCAGAACGCCAAAAAGTATCACTAAATTGAAATGAAAGCGCAGGTAAATGTTGAACTTGAGTGAGATCAATTTTTCGGTTGAGAATGGCTAATTCGCTGAAGACACGAGTTTGAGTTGCAGAAAGTGTAACACTTCCTTTTGAAAACTGTCTGTTGATATTCGCGGAAATTTTTTGCGCGGTATTTGGGTCAGGTTTCTCAACCAGTTCATATTCCTTTTGAAACTGACTGTCACTGTAAACCAAAGCGGAAGCAATCAGGCGGCTTCGCTCGTCTAACTGTTGATTGTGGTTAAATTCAAATTTAAAACGTTGCGGATTTAATTCGGATGATTCACTTTCTTGAGCGCTTAAACTTCCGGATTCATTCTCTGGATCGCGTTGATCGCGCTCAAAAAATTGCTGGTATTTTATTTCTCCCCTTACTCCCTCAGTCCATGCGTATTGATAATCCAAACGTAATCCTGGACCACGCCTTTCCACCCAGTCATAAGTAAGTGTCAAATCCTGTTCCGGATCAATAGCCCAAAAATACGGAATGCCGATGCGGTATCCCAGGTCAAATTTTCTTAGACTACTGCGGACTATAAGATATTCCGGAGGAAGGAATCCGGATTGACGACGTTTTACAGTTGGCCAGACAAGGTATGGAAAGTAAAAAACCGGGACTCCACCAATTCTTAATGTAGAACTGCTCGATGAAGAGAAGTTTTGAGAATAATAATTAACTTCACTACCTGTAATTTGCCATGCCGGAGATTTTGGATTACAAGTCGTAAAGGTACAGGTTTTTGCGACAAATTCGTTTTTACTCACTCTGCGAACTTCTTTTGCGGTCATATATGCCTTATTTGAGGCATCATAAAAAATTGTATTCTTGAAAATTCCGGTGCTGTCTTTGATGTTAATCTCCAACTCATCCATTACCGCGATAATTTCTCCTTCTGTTACCCTGACATAACCTTTGGCAGTTAATTTGTGTGAATCAGGATGATAAAGAATTTCAGTGCTTTCCACCGTAATTCCCTCCCATTCAACCTTTGCGTTTCGATAAAGATAGGTTCCTTCTTCCGGATTGTGAAAGTATGATTGTGTCTGAATAGAAAGTTGAGGAACATCCAATTCATTTTGCGCAAATCCTTGAAAAGGTATGCAAACAAGGAACAACAGCAGCCAGATTAAAAGATAGAAACAGGGGCTCAAGAAGTAGAAAAACTGCCTTAAGACTGATCTTGAATCTGAACGCTCCGGAATAGCAGTTATGTTGTTGAATGAATACAAAGGAATCATAATTGGCGGGAAACGACAAAACATAAAACCGGCAGTCATAACTTTCAAGTCAGGCTGTGAGGGTGCAAAACCCGTACTCCAATCTCATGAAAAACGAAATAATTGCTGTACTTTAGCTGAAATGTGGTGACACATGCAAACTTATTGCATCTCCAGTACCATGACTTTGATTATTAAAATAATCCAGATAGTTTGCTTTTTCAAATCAGCTGGATTATCCGCTATTATCATGGCATTCTAAACAGGGTGCCGGACAGACAAAATTCAAAAATAACAAGCATGGATGAAAAATTATGAGATTATATAAATTAATTATAATAGCAATTATCTTTTTGCTCGGAAGTCCGGAGTTCGAGTTCCAGCAAGTACATGCGGTGGAAGGGTTTTTTAAAACAGAATCAATACGTCAGAAGCTGTTTGGAAGGATGGATGACAGGAAAAAATCAAAATCACTCCGTACTGTCAGCGAAAATATATTGATTGGAATTTTCAGCAGAGTTACTGATTCTGAAAGTGTCTGGATTCGCCTTGAAAGCCGTTCCGAATTTCGCAAGTGGACATTCAAACTATCCAAACAAAATCTGAATTTACCACGACAGGAAGTACGCGTTTGGCTAAAATATGTATCACCAAAGCTTTCCATCAGTCACGGCAAAGAATACAACAACTGGTTCCGTAAAAAGGCTGCGTTTGAGATGCAGAAGATTTTCTACAACAGACAGGTAAGAATCAATTATGATTTCTCAGAAAACTTATATCGTCTGGATGGAATGGTATGGACCGGAGACACAAACATCAATGTTTGGTTAGTCCGGAATGGTTGGTCTTTTTATCTGCTGGAAAACAAACCGCCACCGGAACACGAAGATTTGCTGGCGGCAGAAAATGAAGCAAAACAACGTCAAGTTGGTCTTTGGAAAGCAGAATTGCAGTAGTCTTTGCAATTATAGAGTAACAGGAATGTCAGCACTAAATTTTTGTCATTCAAACCGGCTTCGTTTCCAGCGATAATTGCTATCTACTATTTCTCCCGGTTTAGTCGCGGTTTCAAGTATTGCCAGGCAATCGCGAAAAATTTGCTTTTGCTGAGGCCGATTAAATGCTTCTCCCATGGCGTGGCCAAAGGGATATTTCAAGTGGTAAGTACGCGGAGGTCTGACTGATTCACTAATTTTGCGGACTAAAGAAATACCTACGGTAGAAATTCCTTGTCGTTCTACTTCGCGCTGGATCAGACCGACCGTCTGGTTGCAGAGACCTCAGGCTGGAACCAAAAGGGCAATGTCAACTTGCTGTTGCTTTATTTCTTTTGCAGCGTCGACCGCGCTTTTTTGAATTAAGGTTGTCAGATGTTGTTCTTCGATGTGTCCCATAAAGCTGTAGTGAAATGCGTTGGATGGGCCAACTATACCTTCTGCTTGAAGTTCACGTAAGACCTCAATAGGCAGAATCAAATTTGGATCAAGATCCGCGTCGCGGTGGTCATAATATTTGTGTATGATGGTTAAATCATCCAGAGCAACGTCGTGAGGAATTCTGCGGAAAGTACTGTCTCCATGAGGATCGTTTAAATCAAACTCTTTGTCGGTTTTCAAAAGAATTCCACCGGTAGTAATGAGTGCGATTTTGCATTCAGACAGAGATTTCTTGAGTTTTGTCCAGGGAACACGATCAAATATCACCGCTTGATAGCTACTTGCCCAATAATTTTTCACTATAGGAATACGAAAAATCATCACCAGTAGTTTGTCAAATAAAGTTTCTTTAGACATAAATTTTTCAGAGAGTATGTGGAGTGTCAGTAAAAAATAATTTAGCCATCGTTCAGCAGCAAATAAAGCAATCCGCACTACAATCCGGACGTACTCCGGATGATGTCCGATTGATTGCGGTCAGTAAAACTAAATCAGTTGAGCTGATTCGAGAGGCACTAGCGGCCAATCAGTGCGCGTTTGGTGAAAACCGGATCCAGGAAGCACTTGGAAAAATTGAGGTGCTGAGCATTAATCCTCAAATAGAATGGCATTTGATAGGTCATTTACAAAAAAACAAAGTTAAGTTTTGCCCCGGAAAATTCCAGTGGGTTCACTCTCTTGAGTCTATCGAATTGGCGGAAAAATTAGAAGCACGCTGTGCTTTTGCAAAAAAGAAAATCAATGCGCTGATCCAAGTCAATCTTTCCCAGGAAGAGAGCAAATCCGGACTGCAAGAATGGGATGAAATTTTGCGGGTTGCAGAAACCATATTTTCCGGTCAGTGGCTTAAATTACGTGGTTTAATGACAATTCCTGCGCCAAATATTGGGGAAATTAAAACTCGTAAAATTTTTGAGCAAATCCGTAAGTGGCAAGAAAAGCTTCAGCAAGAACTGGATGCACCTGAAATTATTGAACTTTCAATGGGAATGTCAGCGGATTATCATTGGGCAATTCAGGAAGGTGCAACTATGATTCGCGTGGGTACTGCTATTTTTGGTGCAAGGGAATAAGATATGGGTTATCCAGCGAATATGTGATAATCGGTATATTTTTCGGTGAACGTTGGTAATCTCCAAGAAATCCGTTCTGTTTTTGTAGAAAACCAATTTTGCGTATTACGGTGAGTGAAGCTTTGTTCTCAGGATGAACAACCGATTTTAAATGAGGTATGCGAATTTCCTTGAATGCGTGTTCCAAAGCACATCGCGCGGCTTCGGTTGCAAAACCTTTTCCCCATAATTTCTCTTCTATCCACCAGCCGATCTCCAAAAAACCGACAGGCTCAAACACACCAATCCCACAGAATCCGACAAAATTATTTTTGTTTTGATCCTCCACAACCCAGCGGCAATAGCCGACCTCCCGGAAGCTTTTTTGTTGTTTGTGTATGAAACTCAGAATACGTTTGTTACTCCAAGATTTTCCCTGATTGACGTAGCGCATTACCTGCGGATTTTTTGCCAATCGGCAAATTAGTGGAAAATCTAAGGGCTTCCATGGCCGAAGAATTAAGCGTTCTGTTGCTAAAAAGAAGGAATCCGTCACGAACCATGCTGTAAGGTGTACTGTAAATTCTCAAGCAGTTTGCGTTTGCTGAAATAAAAACACCAACTCCGACTTGCTTGTCTCCATGTCAGTACTAATAAAAGTGTCGCCAATAAGCCGAGAATTGGAAAAACAAGTAATTTGTAATCAATCAAAATTTTAATAATTTCGTTTGTTTGAATATCCATTTGAAAACATATTTCGGATTAAATCTTTATTTTTTTAAGCAGGATCCACCCATTTCCCCTGCTCCTGTATTAGCTCGATTAAACGTTCCACAGCTTGTTCTGAGGGAATGTTTCTCTCAACGCAGGATTGTCCGTGATAGAGGCTGATTTTCCCCGGACCGGCGCCAACATAACCAAAATCAGCATCCGCCATTTCTCCCGGACCATTGACTACGCAACCCATTATTGCAATTTTGACTCCTTTGAGATGTGAGGTGCGAGCTTTTATTTGAGCAGTGGTGCTTTCCAAGTCAAAAAATGTGCGGCCACATGACGGGCAGGAAATAAAATCGGTATTATAAATTCGGGCGCGAGTTGACTGAAGAATAGACTGTGCCACAGGGATTTCATTTTCAGAAGGTTCTGTCAATGAAACCCTGATAGTGTCTCCCAGTCCGTCACAAAGCAAAGTGCCGATTCCGACCGCACTTTTTATCCGTCCGTCGAGTTCGTTTCCGGCTTCTGTGACTCCCAAATGCAATGGATAATGCATGTCCTCCGCGTCCATAGCTTGCACGAGTTGCCGATATGCCTGAATCATAACCAGAGGATTTGAAGATTTCATTGACAGAACAGTTTCTTCAAAACCATTTTTACGGAGGATACGCAAGAATTCAAGCGCGGATTCAACCATACCTTCTGAGGTGTCACCAAAGCGGTTCATTACACGATCTGAGAGTGAACCGTGGTTGGTGCCGACTCTTAAAGCACAGCCGAACTTTTTCAGGTTTTTAATCAGCGGCAGCATTTTTTCCTCAACACGCTCCAACTCTTCTTGATACTGTACATCAGTGTATTCGCGGATTTCAAATTTTTTCCGGTCAACAAAATTACCAGGATTAATACGGACTTTTTCCACGAACTCACAAACGTTGATCGCCAATCGCGGATTAAAATGAACATCCGCAACCAGAGGTCGTTTTATTCCGCGTTTCGCCATTTCAGCACGGATTGCAGGCAGACTGTCAATTGATTTTTGATTGGGAACTGTCAAGCGAATGATTTCACAGTCCACTGCATCCAAACGGGAAATTTCCGCGACACATGCATCAACATTGGTTGTGTCTGAAGTCAGCATAGACTGAATCCGAATCGGTTCAGTTCCACCAATTTTTATGTCACCGATTGAAACGGTATTGGTTTGACGTCTAATGGGTAGCAATTTAATATTTTGTCTATAGGTTTCAGTTTCTTGTGAGTGACTGAAAATATTCAAACACTCAATATTTATTCAGAGTCTATCGAAGACAGATCCATGACCGGGGAGGAAAAGACGCTCATAAAAGCGATTTGCATACTGATCTGTCATGCCTGCAATGAAATCACAAATTATTCGTTTTTGCTCATGGTCACTTTTTGCCGCTTTCCATTGCAGTTGAAAAGACGAAGGCAAAAGCATTTCAGGCTCAGCAGAAAGTGCTTCAAAAAGGGATAATACTATTTTACGCCCCCGGTAAGTAGCCGCTTGCACGGTATTGAGTTGAATGACATGTCGCGATACTGTTGCTTTCAATGCCTTTAGAAATTGTTTCGGTTCTTCCGGAAGCACGGCATTCCATCCCAGAAGAGGTTCTTCAAATTCCTCATCCAGTTTCAATTCTGTAGAAGAAATCAGGGCATGAACCAATGCGCCAACTGCTTGTTTCCGGCTGTAACCAGAATTTTCTGTACGTGTAAAAAGTTGATTTTCAATTTGCTGCAGGCAATTTTTTTCAGCCCATATTGGATCCAAATGTTGAGCTACCTCTTGCCAGTGTTCTTGTGTCAGCAAGCGTAATACAATTCCATCCTCAAAATCATGAACTCCATATGCAATATCATCTGCCAAATTCATCAGCGATGTATCAAGAGCTTTGTGTAAAGAGCTGCCATGATTATGTTTAGCTGCTGAAGTATATTCGCAAAAATGTTTTTTGTCAGCTACAGAAATTGGAGCTAAAACCCAGTTCAGCACTTCCTGCTCGGAATCAAGATAACACTTGGGTGGTTGCCATGTTTGTTGAAAATTTAATTTTTCGGATTTTACGTCTGCTTCCGGAATGGTGGTACGGCATAGTTTGGAAAATGGAACAGGATATTTCAAGACTCCCAGCAAAGTTCTGCGTGTTAAATCTAATCCATGTTCCGCAGTATGTGATTCTAGTTTGGTGAGAATACGGAATGTCTGGCCATTTCCTTCAAATCCTCCGAAGTTTGCCATTGCATAATTGAGGGCAGTTTCACCGCCATGTCCAAAAGGTGGATGCCCCAAATCATGGGCCAATCCTGTCGTTTCTATCTGTTCCAGTCGTGGAAGCAAATCTCCCATTTTCGGAAATTTCCTTTGTAAATTCAGTACAAGTCCACGTCCAATCTGCGCCACTTCCATTGAATGAGTCAGGCGCGTGCGATGAAAATCGCCCTCTAGAACACCAAGGATTTGTGTTTTTGCCTGTAGTCTTCTGAAAGCAGATGAGTGAATTACACGTGCTCGGTCTCGTTCATATTCTTCACGTTCATCGTCTTGCCGTTGTACTCCGTTAGGAGCACGGCGCTCTTTCCATGCGTTCATTGAAACGTGTAATAACGAATGTGAAAATTAATTGTTCCTGCTTATTTATCCGTCTGAATAACAGTGGATTATAACGTAATTCTAAATTTTTTACACGGATAAAAAGAGGTTCTGTGTACAGACACTTTTGTAACTTAATTTATTTTCATGAAATACTAAGCTCTAAATTCTTCAAATCACTTGAAAATTTAATTTTTTGCCGTAGAATCAAAAGTTTAAGTCTGTAAAATAATCAATGCTGAACTGCAATAATAAATTAGCGAAGGAGAACTCAGTTTGAGTGAAGATAAACTAGAAGTTGAGGGGGTAGTTGTTGAATCCTCCAAGGGTATTTTTCGAGTAAAGTTGGAAAATGATCACGTTGTTATTGGTCATTTATCGGGAAAAATGAAAATGTATAAGATTCGTGTACTTCCAGGAGATACTGTCACAATTGAACTTTCTCCCTATGATCTGAAACGCGGAAGAATAGTTCGACGTGAAAAAGTTGAGAATTGAGAGCAAACTCCGCAAAAACTTTTATTTGAAAATAATATCAAATGGGTTATTGCGTATCGTGAACAACATGTTCTTCCAAGATTTTGCGCGTGATCTTGGATGAATATATTTGAAAAAACAATCTGTGAAATGACCGCCAAGGTTCTGAACTCAGGCAATGAGTCAGGAACCTGGGAACCATCCGGACTCAACGAACTAGTTGAGCAACCACCTAATCCTGAAATGGGCGATTATGCCCTGCCTTGCTTCAGCTTTGCCAAAAGCTTGAAGCGTTCCCCCGTTAAAATTGCCGAGGAATTGGCAAAAAATCTTCAAAGTATTTTAACTCCGGATTCCCCTATTACTGCAATTCAAGCAGTAGGCGCTTATCTAAATTTCACTATTTCCCCAGTTGCAATGGCTGAAGTTGTACTGCCTGATGTTTTTCGCGGTACATATTTCAAATCGCCTTCCAAAATTGCTCATGAGCGAGTGATGATTGAATATTCACAACCTAATACCCACAAAGGATTTCATGTCGGTCATTTGCGCAATGTCGCACTTGGAGACAGCCTTTGCCGAATTTACAAATATAACGGTTATGATGTAATTGGAGTGAACTACATTGGTGATGTTGGTGCGCATATCGCAAAATGTTTATGGTTTTTCCGGAATCACAATACTGAAACTCCTCCCGAATATTTACGAGGAGAATGGTTAGGTGAGCTTTACTCACAAGCAGTAAAAATGCTGGACGACGCAGAAGGGGAGGAGAAAGTTCAGTTTCAGCAAGAGGTAAGTCAAATTCTGCAAAAACTGGAAGCAAAAGATAAGGAATTTACACGAGAATGGGAAATGACTCGTGAGTGGTCGATGAATGATTTTTATGAGATATATGAATGGCTTGATGTAAAATTTGACCATATATTCTATGAATCTGAGGTTGATGAAGAAGGCAGAAAAATTGTAATTGAGGGGGAACAAAAAGGAACATTTGAGCTCTCACAAGGTGCAATTGGGATAAATCTTGAGGCAGAAGATCTTGGTTTTTTTATGCTGCTGAAATCAGACGGAAACACTCTCTATGCCACCAAAGACCTTGCACTTGCACAACGTAAATTCGAAAAATATGGTGTGAAACGTTCAATTTATGTAGTTGGCGCAGAGCAGACGCTGCATTTTAAACAAGTTTTTGCAACTTTGAAACGAATGGGCTATTCACAAGTTGGGCAATGTTTTCATTTGCCTTACGCGTTGGTCATGCTTCCAGAAGGAAAAATGAGTTCCCGAGCTGGTAATGTGATTCTGTTTTCTCGGTTGCGCAAAGAAATTATAGAAAGCATTCAATCCGCTCATTTGGTGGAACACCGGAAAGATTGGAGTCAGCAGGAACTTGACGAAACGGCTCAAAAAATAGCTGTGGCTGCAATCAAATATGGAATGCTCAATCAGGATTCAAACAAACAAATTGTGTTTTCCATGAACGACTGGCTGATTTCAGAAGGTGATACGGGGACCTATCTTGTTTATGCATACGTTCGAATAAGGAGTATCGGCAGGCAAATTTCAAGTGAAGTCAGTGCGGATGTGGATTTTGCACTCTTGGCTCATCCCAACGAAAAAAAGCTGTTACGTCAGATGCTGGATTTTAATCGAACAGTTTTAAACTCCGGAGAACAGTACCGTCCCTCATTGCTGGCAAGGATGCTCTATGAATTTGCCAAAGATTTCAGCAGGGCCTATAGCACTTGTTCGGTAAAACATGCCGAAACAACTCAGTTGCAAGCTGCCAGGTTACTGCTGTTTCATTGTGTTGCTGAGACTCTCCTGCAGGGTCTTTATCTTCTTGGGATCACACCTCCGGAACGGATGTGAACGGGAAAAAGTCTTTGTGCTTTAGAGACTTTTTAAAGTTCACCATTATTTTTATTTTTGTCTCCTCGGCAGTATTTCCTGGTATTTCCTAAAACTACATTTATGCGTAAGTTATTGTTTCTTTTAATGTTTACGTTTTGTTTTAGCCCGGAGATATTTGCGGATTTTTTTAAATGGGAAATTCAGCTTGCAGTAAAAGGTTTTGGAAAGGAGATCGAAACGTTCCCAGTTGCTACGGAAGGTAAAATTCAATTTTCTGATATTAAAATTGAGTGCAGAATGGAAAGTTTCTGGACACGCATTGAAGCGGATTTGCTGTTGGAGGGAAAAACATTGGTCTGTGTTAACGGTGAAAAAGAAAAAACTGTCAGCGTGATTTGTCGAGACAATCACCGAAATCGCAAATACAACAAACTCAAAGAGCGTTATCCGGCCACAAGAGATGGTTTCCGGCTTAAACCTGAATCCGGAATGAATTCTCCTTATTTGGAACTGCGTTGTTTTTTTTGATGCAGTTACTAACGCAAAACTTTCAAAATAGTTTGAACAGTTTGGAATGAACTCTCAGCGGCTGAATTCAAAAATGTAGAGGAAAGTTTTTGTCCATTTGCTCCAGCTAAATCACTGAGGCAACGTACGACGATTGCCGGAATTCCAAATTGCTCCGCAACCTGCGCGACCGCGGCTCCTTCCATGTCGATTGCCTGCGCTCCAAACTTTTCAAACAATGTTTTTCTTGTTTCGCCGCATTGAAGAAAAACATCTCCGGTTAGGATTGTGCCCATCCGAACATCAGGAAGTACTGCCCTGATTATCTTCTTTATTTCCGGATCAAGTCTAAATTCCGTTTTATTTTGCGGAGACCCCATGGGTATGCTTCCCGCACGGTAAACCTGGAGCTTGCCGTCATTCAGGGCACCATAATCATACTGAATTAATGACTCGCCAATGACCACCTCGCCAATTTTCATTTCCGGATCAATTCCTCCTGCAATTCCGGAAAAAATCAGCAATTCGCATTCAAACTCTTGAATCAGAAGTGTGGAAACCAGCGCCGCATTGACTTTCCCCAAGCCACATTCGACTACACTCAGGTCATGTATAGTATTCTGACTTTTGAAAAAAGTTTTGCCACCAAGCTTTTGTGCGGAATTTGGAAGCAAGTCAAAACTTTTAATTTCTTTAGGAATGGCGCAAATAATTCCAATTCGCATAGGAAAAGCAAAAAAATGGTTTAAAAATATTTTTTACAAATGGCTGGAAAATCTCGTTTTTTACACCAATCATATAACTTGCCGCTGCCGGTAGCACAGGAGGTGGAGAAAAAGAACAGAAAAAGAATGGTAATACACAAACTCAAGCTACGTCTAATTTGTGATACTCGAACTGCGAAAAAGTTCCGCAATTTAAATTTCAGTGCCATTTTCAGCCTTTATTAGTTAGCTCAAAAACCAATTGAGCAAAATCTTTTGTTCCACCATCCGGAAGAATTTCATGGAGCCTTTTACCCATTTCTCCTGGTTCACGCAGATCCAAAAAATTTTTCCACCACTTTATACCATGAGATGCTAAAACTTTCTGGGAAACAATTTCTGCGGCATTGTTTTCATGGATGAACTGAGCATTATCTTCCTGATGTGTTCCTGGAAGTGGAATGAGGACGGTGTCTTTTTGCAAAAAAGCAAGTTCGCCTAGTATGCCCATGCCTGCTCTTGTCAGGACTATCTCACTTTTTGCAAGCAAGTCACCCATGCCTTCATGGACAACTTCCAGCGGATGATAATGAGGATGTGAAAAGAAGGATGAATCTTGATCCAAATTATTCCCGGATCCTGTACCGGTGAGATGAACTACTTGATACTCCGAAAGTAAATGTTTTATCAATGGCAAAACGGCACGATTCAAGCCGACAGCACCCTGACCACCACCTGTGATAAGAATGAGCGGACGTTCCGGATGCAGACCAAAACGCTCATTTGCGCGTTCTGCATTTGCGGAAAAAATTTCCTGACGAACTACAGGTCCAATTTTTCTTTTTAAGGAAATTGAAGGGAACTGATTTGCAGTACTTTCAAAATAAGAAACAAGTGCTTGACTGACTGGAGCCATCAAGCGGTTGGCGAGCCCGGGGCGTACATCCATTTGCAGAATTACATGTGGGATTCTTAAGATCCATGCTGCATAAGCTACAGGCACGCTTACAAAACTTCCTGCGGTTACAACTACTTGTGGCCGAAAAGTGAGCAAATGCACAAAGCCAACTAATCCACCGCCGAGAATTAGCACAGGATCAAAAAAATTGCGCCAACTCCAATAACGCCTCAGTTTTCCGGAAGGAATTGGGACAAACGGAATCTTCGTTTGCTTTACCATTATTTGTTCTGGACCATTTTTGCTGCCTAAAAACAGAAACTCGGAGTCATTATTTTGTTTGCTGATTTCTTCTGCTAAAGCCAGTAACGGTAAAGTGGGACCTCCAGATCCTCCACCGGTGAATAAAACTCGAACAGGTTTTTCATTCATATCTTCTGAACTTTATTCAGTTAAATGAATCTTTGGCATCAACAAGTAATTGAGCCTTTTTCAATTCAGTTTGGAGAATGCTGCTCACTTCCACCGCGTCATTGCAAAAAATCCATTCTACTCCACGATTAATTTCTCGGAATAGATTATTTTTTGACTTGGGGTAGCCGACTCCAATTTTTTGTCCACAATCCAGGTGTTTCCGCACAAGTTTGTGGTTAAGAAGGAGATAATGTCCACCAAGACCGGCATAGTTTTCGGTCAATGAAATTTTGCTTAAGTTTTTTGCATTAAAAACTGCCACCAATAATTTTGCTGAAGTACCAACAAAGTTGAGCAAAACCAGCATTTCCGGAACCAGCGAAAGTAAATGAAAATCTTTCTTTGCTTGTAATTGCGCAAAAAGATTCGCTAGTATTTTGTTTTGTTTTTCCGGCTGAGGATAATGTTCTTCCTTGGCCTCCACCATCAAGTGCAATTTTCCACCGTAGCGCTGAAGCACCTCTTCCAACGTTGGTACTTGCGGACAGCGGTTTTTTAGTTCAGCTAATGTCGTTTCCGAAATAATGATATCTGAATCGAACAATCTTTTTAAATCTGGATCATGAGTAACAACTGGAATTAAGTCTTTTGTCCAGCGAAAATCAAGTTCGATACCCCAAATTCCATCGGTGTCAAGTGCATGATCAAACGCCGTCAAAGTGTTTTCAAACACCTTGATATTGTCATGTTGTCCACGGTGAGAAATGATTTTACATTTTGCTAAATTTTCCATGGATGGTGCTTGCCGCGGAATTGTGGCAAAGACAAAATCACAAATCTGCATCAAACGGGATTCCAACCAAAAAGGCAGTTCCATAAAATTATAAGAATTTTGGTTTCCTAAATTTGTTTACAACCATGAACTTTAAACATCTTAACTTTCTTGAGGTGATTCTTCCCAAATCTGCTTCACAAATTTTAGCGGTCTTAACTTCTCCACTATTTTGTGGAAAACAGGCCAAGTTACAGATTCAAGTTTGATGCGAATATCCGCATCTGTATCATTCTTGGCCGCAGATGCTGAATTTATAATTGCCACACCGGCGTCTTTTATAATTTTTGTTATTTGAAAAAGAATCCCAGTTCCATCAATAACATGTAAATGAATGACATGCGAACGAGATATTTTTTTTGAAATTTTCCATGAAACAGCAATTGGGATTACTTTGGAATGAGGCAATTTTTTATTGAGAATTATTTTGGGGCAGTTAACAAGGTGAATTTCAATTTCCTTGTCATCGTGGATGAAACCTAAAATTTTATCTCCGGGAATTGGGAAACAGCAACTTGACAGTTTAATTAAGGGGTTTTGGACATCATCGATCAAAAATATATTTTTGTCACTTCCAAATATATTTCCCCAAAATTCAGGGCTTATCATCTCTTTCAAACGCCCCGAACTCTCAAACTGAAGCAATTTGTGCTTTCTGAGAAACTGTTGTAGAGGACGTTTTTGTAACCCGATTTCCTGCAAAAATTTGTTGGCTGACAAATTTTCTGCACCCAGTGCCTCCGCCACCGCTTTTAATTTCAGCCATTTTTCCGCCCCTAACTCTGCACCATTTTCTCTTAATTTCCTCTCCAGTAACGTCCGCCCTGAATTTCTTGCGTTTATAATTTTTTGCTGTTCCACAGCTTTTTTAATTTGGGAGCGACTTTTTGCGGTTTTGACTTGTTGCAGCCACTCCTCTTTCGGATGTACTCTGGAGTCAGTGATAATTTGTAAAGCTTCGCCTGTAAACAGTTGTCGTTCACGCGGAACCCTTTTTTTAGATGTGCCAACAGAAGAAGGATTTACTAATGCACCTATGCAATGGTTGCCAAGTTCTGAGTGAATTCCATAAGCAAAATCCAGCACAGTCGCACCTTTTGGAAAAACCAGCATGTCTCCTTTGGGACTGTAAACTTGAACCTGTTCAGACTGAACATAGCTCATGACTTCAAGCATTCGCACGTCTTTATCACCTGCCATCTGATCTAGTTGACTGAGATAAATACGATAATAATCCGCAAGTTCGGTTGGGCTTCCATGCCAATGTGACATTATTCCATACTGATTTTTTTTCAGCATTTCTTCAGAAACAATTTCAATACGAGTTTGTTCACCTTCAATTCTTAATTCAGTCTGAATTCCTTCGTAACCATTCCAGAGGGGGTTGCTGATATAATCACGAATTTTCAGTGGGATAACATAATAATTGGTATGAACTATTCCCAATGCCTGAAAACAATCCAAGCTGTTCTTGACTACGATTCTGAAACCATTCAGAATATGGTCGATCGGCTCACTTTTGTGTATACGGGAAGCAGGATGAACAAAAAGTGGCTCGATTTCATGAAAAACCAAATTATGTTTTTCAATATTAGTTTGTAAAGATTTCTGCATTGTATTTATCGATGAAATGCGGGCTTTTTTCAATTCATCAATTTCTGTCAATGTTTTCTGATATCTCTTTGGATAAAGCAATTTGAAACAGAGTTCAGTGTGTTCCTGACAAATTTGGGTTAAACCCAATCGTTCAGCAATCGGCACATAAATATTAAGGGTTTCGAGACTGATTCGCCGCTGCTTGTTACGAGGCATGGCGTCCATGTCCCTCATGTTGTCAAGACGGTCAAACAGTTTGATAAACAAAGCACGTACATCCAGCACCATGGTTTTCAACATGCGCTGATAAGTAGCGTCTAAATTGTCTAGAGTGAGGTTATTTGGACTTTCCGGTTTTTTTATTTTTGTTAATCCGGTGACAATATCAGCATACCATGCACCATAACGTTCGTGGATATCGTTGTGAGTTATCTTGGTGTCTTCAATGATATCATGGAGAAGGGCAGCGACAACTGTGGGAGCATCCAGTCCAGCTCGACAGATATAACTTGCAACACGAAGCGGATGAATAATGAACGGTTGTCCGGATTTCCGTTTCTGGTTTTCATGATGCTTCCGGATATCTGCAATAGCTTGATCAAGCAACTCCGAATCTTTGCTAGTACCATTTTCCTGTACATAGCTTCGAATTTGCTTGTCCAACTCCGTAATCACGGCTTTGTCACTTGCTGAAATATTTGTCTGTTTGGTACTCGACATTTTTGTTGTTAGAGCAAACTATCATTGTGGTTGAAAGCTTCGTGCGTGATCATTTCCACTGCAATAACGCAAAGTTGATTCCATGCGTACAGGTTTCCAACCGACCTCAAAACGCTGTTCCCATAACGATTTCCTTATTTCCCGGAAGAGATCGAAACTCTGGGGATCAACCCAGAAAAAAAAGTAGTTTTCTTCCGAAGGATATTTTTTCATTAACCTTTGCATCAACCCATCGTAACGGGAAATCTTATGCCACCACTGCCCTGCTCCGGGCGTAGGTAAAAATTCGAGGCAGTGTGCGTGTCCGCTACCGGTTGTTAGTTCAATGGAGTATTGATCCAGATTAATATGTTTAGGTAACGGTTCCTTACCGGAGAGATATTTTTTTAATCTTTGATAAACTAATGCACGATCCAGATGCAATAAACGATCATCTCTCAATAAAAATAAAAGTGAATTTTTTTGTGAAACATGAGACCACGGAATTTTAATTTTTTCTATATTTTCATTTGGTTGGTCTTTTGAAGATGTTTGCTCATTTTTTTCTAAAAGAGAAAACATTGCCATGAAAACCGCCAAAATGACAAGAATTCCAACATTGTTTGAAATAATGTCCACCAAAGAATCCAAGTTCAACAAACTTGGTAAATCTTCCAAATAACCCCTTCTTTTTCGCATTAACTTTCATTATTTTGGGGTTCTTCCTCATTTTTTTTACTTTGCTCATATGCTTCACGAGCTTGTGCCTTCTCTTTTTCTTGCACAGAATGCTGTAATTTAGTAAACCAATCTGTCAATTTTTCAGCCAAATCCGGACGTTTGATACGAACACACAGGTCAACGAGTTTTTTCAAAGTGCTGTTTTGCGGATCAATCTTGATTGCCTCTTCATAAAAAACAATAGCGCCTTTGTAATTCCTTATTGTTTCAGCTTCTTCCGCGAGTTTAATTTTTTCCTGAACTTTTGCTTGAATCTCCTTTTTCTTAAAATCCCTCAGCATCTGTTCCAATTCTACCGCTCTATTTTCATTTTCCAGCAAGTTGTTTAGATTGATAGCTTTTTGCAGCAGATTTTTACTGACGGCAATGTTTAGAGCTTTGTCAATCGCCGCGGCCGCATTTTTTGCATCATTTTGTTTAAGATATTTTTCGGATGCAAGCAAATATTCTGCATGGATGGATTTGATGCCTTCACGAGCTTCTTTGTTTTGACGGTTGATGCGTAAAATACGCCTATAAATTTCAAAAGCATTATCCCATGCCTTTTTGTCAACATTAAGTTTGGCGATCCGTATCAGCAATTCTTCTGATATAATTTCCGGAACAAGAGGTTCATATATTTCAAGAGCTTTTTTCTCTCGGTTGTCATTAAACAAATTATCTGCGTTATCCAAACAAACTTTGATATCGTAGTCACCATGAGAACGTTCAAGAAGATCAAAAGTCTTGAAAAAACATACACGGGATTGTTGAATCATTCCTTTGTTCTTGAAAAGCATCCCCAAGTTCACATTGCTGTAACGGTGATTGGGATTTCTGCCGAGAATGTTTTGTAAAGTTTTTATTGCATTATCAATCACACCATCAAGTGAAATTGCAAGGACAAGGAAACAACGCAAATCCACATTTTGCTTTTCCTTCATCAGCAAACGTTTAAAAACCCTCTGAGCAATTTTTCCTTCCTTTGATTTTAAACAATAGATGCCTAATGTGAAGCAAGCTTCTTGCTCTTCGTCACTTTCTGCATCTATGTTGGCAATGATGTATTCGAAAGTTTGTGTAGCATCAATACTATTTCCTTCATCCTGTTTTTCTTCTTCATCATGCTCATTATCATCGTTTGCTTCAGAGCTATCGTCTTCTTTACCCTCAGCTTCAGCTTTTTCTTTTGTTTCCTCTTTAGTTTCATTTACATCATCATCATTTTCTTTTGTTTCCTCTTTAGTCTCAGTTACATCATCATCATCATCTTCTTTTTCGCTCTCTTCATCCGGAACTACGGCAAAATGCTGCTGCATTTCGTATAACTTTTCCAACCCCTCTTTAATTTCAGGCAGAACAAAGTCTGTCATTTTTTCAAATTCACCAATTGCAGAAACGGCATTTCCATCTGCAATTTCAAGTTTTGCAATTGCCGCAGCTAGATTATAAATGGCATTTGTATAATCATGATCATGCTTCAGGCAGTGCTTGTACATATTTATTGCATGCTTCCAGTCATGTTTTTTGCGATAAGTGTTACCCAGGAGATTAGCCAGCTCTGTGTTTTTTGGATCCATTTTCAGGACATTAACACCTAAACTTATTATCCCGTCAGGGTTGCCGCCGCCCTGCATTTCCTGAAATAGTTTGGTAACAGTTTTTGCTGCAACTTTGGGATTCAGTTCCATAGCTTTATTAAACTCAACTGCCGCCCAGTCGTAGAAGTTTTTTTCAAGCAAACTTTTACCACGTTCAAGAATGGAGTTTAACTCCTTGTTAGGGTCATCCTTACTAAATAAATTACCAAAAAGTTTCATGAATATTGTAATAGCCGATGAGTCATCTGATTTTCCGTAGTGATCCTTAATGAGCGCTGCAAAGTTCAAACATCATCATAACCGAAGGTGATCTGATTGTAAATTCTAGTTTTTAGAAATGTTCATCTTAAACAATGATTTGATCATTTTGAAAAAAGTAGTAGTTTAAGTGGTCTGTGTAGGAAATTCTTGATTTTGCACAGTACTGAAAATTGCTGAAAAAATCATCAATTATCAGAAAAGACTTGCTAAAACTACGCCGGATATGTCATTTATTATGCGGAATGTTGCGCATAAAATTTATATTTTATAAATTCTGTTGTGTTTTTGCTTCATGGTACGTTCCTAATAAAGCGAAAATGAAACCGGATCTAGCAAATAATA